>CAYPYZ010000004.1:0-31632 GCA_964414805.1 uncultured Paludibacter sp. | reverse complement strand
TGGATATTTCTTAACGCTTTTCTCCTTGGTTCTATGGCTCATCTGCTAAGGTCGAGGGAGGAGCATTGTGCGATCTTATAAGGTTTATGGACAAACACCACTTGAGATGGTGGTAAATAAAATGGACGTCTCAATAGTTTGATAATTAGCATTACAGAATATATTGTCAATCAGATGATTAAGGATGATGATATCCAGCGTATCAATACCAAATATCATGATTTTCCACAAATTAGATTGCTACCTTTGAAAAAGGCTGATTTAACGCAATTAACAGCTGCCGAGAAAGATGTGATTGATCATGTTATCCGTCTTATGAGTGATTGGAATGCTCATAAAATCAGTGAATACTCTCATAAGGATTTGCCTTGGATGGTTACTGCAGATGGTGAGGAGATTAATTATGAATTAGTGTTTTACAGAGAACAACCCTATTCTGTAAGAAATTATGATGATGAAAATGAAGACAAAGACAGGATTTTGAGAAATTTTAAATGACAGAAATAGTAAAAATAATTTTTCAAATACACTATTTCCCCATTAGGTATTCAAATTTATTTTCCTTTTCTTTGCAGACAAATTTTGAATATGTCTAAAAAGAAAATAGTTCTAATTCTCTATGGTATTTTTGTTCTCTTAATCCTTACGGGATATGTTAGTAGTGCCGGAGCTTTGATTTCGGGTTTTATGCTGACGCTGGTTTTTGGAAATTATTATCAGCAACAAAAGACTAAACTTATTAGTTGGTTTTTGAAGATTGCTATTGTAGGTTTAGGTTTCGGAATGTTTATAACTGATACTTTACAAGCTGGTAAAGCAGGTTTTGCATTGACAGTTTTCACCATAGTTTCAACCTTACTATTGGGTTTTATCATAACGAAAGCTCTAAAAATAGATACAAAATTAGGCTTTATGCTTTCTTCCGGTACATCTATTTGTGGTGGAAGTGCCATTGCAGCAGTAGCTTCAGTCATCAAAGCACAAGCAAAATCTATCTCTATGGCGCTGGGTATCGTCTTCTTGCTTAATGCAATAGCCTTGTTCATTTTTCCGCCTATTGGGAGATTTTTAAATCTTACACAACAACAATTCGGATTGTGGTCGGCAGTAGCCATACACGATACCAGCTCTGTAGTTGGAGCTGCTTTAGATTATGGACAAGAAGCTTTGAAAATAGCTACTACTGTGAAGTTAGCCAGAGCGTTGTGGATCATTCCCTTGTCGTTGTTTGCCATGATAATTTTTAAAAATAAATCAGGTAAAATCCAAATTCCATGGTTTATATTCCTATTTATTGTAGCTATTTTAATCAATTCTTATTGGCATCTCCCACAACAGTTAACAAGCACTATCACTTGGATTTCACAAAAAATCCTTATCAGTACTTTATTACTGATAGGCACCACACTTTCTGTAAAAGATCTCAAAGAAACCGGTATAAAACCATTAATCTTAGGGATATTATTATGGCTTTTTATATCAATTACTTCTTTATGGATTATTATGAAGATAGTTTAATCAAGCTATTTTACCATCACTTTTCAAAGCTATGTATAACTATTAAGATTCTCTTTATTACTTACTTTCTCTTAAACATCCCTACCAATAGAAACATAAACTCTTTCTATTCCTAATTTCTGCCATTTTCCTTGTCTGAATTCTGGTCTTGACCTTAGATTATTTAAAACATTAGAACTATAATCATTATCACAGATTTAATAAATTCATCCTCCACTCCTCTCAAAAAATTATTTTCCTTCAGAAAACACACATTAATCCCAAAAAAAAATATACATTTGCCGAACAAACTTAAATCCATTCAATATGAGACCAATTCATGTTTTTATCGCATTTTTTATATTGGTATGCAGTGTTAATTTATCATTTGCATCCAAGCAAGTTGTTGTGGCAGAACCCCAACCTGCTCCTTTACTGACGACAGTGCATGAATTGTCGTCTTCCGAAGGTTTCGCTGCTCAAAATCCTGACATTAAAGTTCTTTCAGATGGTACAGGTACCGACTATGTGTTTTTTTCTTATTGGTCAAATCAAGGCTTTACAATAGGCGGTAAAGAGATACCGGCCAGTGATAGTCCCAACTTTGACGTATATAATCTACTGATTATGAAAATTAATGTTGCCAACGCAAAGGTCGAGTGGTTTGAAAAGTGTGAAAGAATGCTGTTGGATAATTTCATTGATTTAAAAAATGGGAAAGTACAGATGATACTGTCTTTTTCATTACCGGCATTAGCAAACAGTATGCAGCTTGGCAATCTGACTATCAATTTTCCAAATGCTTTGATGTACGGCTATCTGGCTGTTCAATATGATTTAAACAGTAAAAACTGGTCTAATGCTCAAGTAATTACCGGTGCAACTGTGTACAATCATTTTTTTGATAAAAATGGGAATTATTATATAGCGGGTGATTGTAGAACCGGTGAGGCTAAGGTGAATAATGATATAGTTTATTCGGCACCCGGCACTATAGGATTAGATAATCTTTTTATTGCTAAATTTTCTCCTGAAAGAACCTTGCTATGGAAAAAGCAAACTACAAGAAACCTCGAAAAAAGTACCTCTATTTATAATCCTGTATTTGCAGGAGATGAGGATGGCAATGCTTATATTGCTGCAGGTATAGGTCATGTTACAGGCTGGTTGGCCATAGACGGTGTTGCTGTACAAAATGATACCATTAAGGATAAAGATGATAATAGTTATACTGACATCTTCCTATATAAAATAAATGCCAATGGCACCGTGGCTTATGGAAAAACCTATCTCAATTCCGGAAATGAAATTACAACTTATTTACAATCAATTAAAAACAATAAATTGTATTTGGGAGGACGCTATAATGGTAAGATGCGTGTAGCTGGAAACGATTTTCCGGAATGTGCCCGTACTACCCCATATTCATACAATTATTTTGTAGCTGAGGTAAATGCAGCTACGGGACAGTTTAACTGGGGAGTACCGTTTAACAGCAATACCGGCGGTGAGTTTAGGTTAGCTATTGATGAAAATGAAAATATCTATTTTGCTACTCCTTTTATTACTAATCCTATTCAATTTGGTGGAAAAGATTATTATAACCGAACGATTACCAATCCTAAAGTCCGGAATTATTTAATTGGGAAAATTATGGCAGGAGGCACCCCTTCCTGGGCAAATGTTTTAGGAAGTAAAACAGAATTTTCGGCAGTTGTTCAAGATGAGCAATTGAAATATATGTATGTTGACAATGGCCATTTATACACAGGACGTAGGCGCATGAACTACGGCACTAACAAAAGCTTGGAATGGGGACAGGAAGCTGATCCTGATTACTATTTTTCTCAACAAGATATAGTTGTAGATGCTTCTTCGGGCGAACTCTTGTATGGTATTAGTAATTCGATACGGCCGGGCATATATGTAAGTTACCATCCATTGAAAGAACATTATTGTATTTATAGTGCAGAAGCATCTCCGGCTCCCAATATTTTTTATCTGAATATTTTACAGACTGAAGAATTTGCAGGATTACAAGATAATTTCACCACATCATCTCTTAGTATTTATCCCAATCCGGCAACGGATGTAATAAATATATCCGGTGCTGTAGAAGGTGCCGTAATTCGAGTTTTTGAAACTACTGGTAGGATGGTCATGAATACCCATCTTATAAATGGTAAACTTGATGTTTCTAACTTGAAAAACGGTCTGTATTTGATGGATATTGATGGAGTGCGGGTGAAGTTGATGAAATAAAATGTCTCTTTTATGATTTATGTTCGTATATTAATGTTTGCTTTGAAGTTAATTCATGAAAACTCCTATCTTTAAAAACTATTGTATGATTGCCTAAAGGATGCAGGTTTATTCCCATAATTTAAAAATGTATTGTAAGATTAAGCTTTAATAAAAATGTTTACTATGTAGGTTGTTAAGTTTGAGGAAACAAAGATAGCTAAGATTCCTCAAACTCGACAAAATTATGAAGTTTGAGGAATTTGTATTTCAAAATACAAAATAAATAAAATGCTTAGAGGTATCTGCTATTAATTGATAGATTAAGATGATGAATGCTGAACTGAGGAGGGCTTGCACGACTATGTGTTGTCGTGCGAAAAGTCCTGCGGCTCTGTGTTCTAGTTTATCGGGCAACCAGTGGAGAACTAAGCCAAGAGCGGTCAAAATCAACGGAATGGCAAAGCTGGTGCACATCAAAACAAAGGCATCCCAACTGAATTGGAATTTGGTGATTATACGCCAAAAGTATTCATTGGGAGCGTCTTTGCCCTCTACCCTAAACCAAATTCGGGTAGTTGTGAAAAACATAAAAGTGAAAAGTATCTTCCAAACTCTGACTATCTTACTATTTGAATGTTCGTAAGGGGATATTTTTTTCCAATGATTGTAAATGACTAAACCTAAACCGTTGAGTAAACCCCAAATAACAAAATTTTGGTTGGGATTGTGCCATAAACCACCTACTACCATGGTAATTAATAGGTTGATATCTCTGTAAATGTACTTCTTCCATTTTGGAAAAAGAAAAATTACCAATGCGTAAATAGCTAAAAAGGCAGCATAAGCATAGAAAATCTGATACCATCCGGTGATAAAAAATAGAAATACAAAAATAATGGTAATGGTGAATATTGAAGCAAAACCGCCGGTTCTATTGCCGCCTAAAGGAATGTATAAATAATCTTTCCACCAAGAACCTAAGGAGATATGCCAACGTCTCCAAAACTCGGCATTATTAAGGGATTTGTATGGTCGGTTGAAATTGTCTCTTAACTTAAAACCCATCAATCTGGCAATGCCCGTGGCCATTTCAGTATAGCCGGCAAAATCGCCATAAATCTGCATGGAATAGGCTATCATGGCAAACATGCTAACAAAACCGGGATATGAATCGGGGGAGCCAACTACCCTATCCACAAAGTGAACAGCGATATAATCCGCTAAAATAAGCTTTAGCATAATACCCTTTAAAATCCTAAAAATTGCCCTACCAAAATCTTCTTTGCTTAATGCGTAGGGCTGATCTATCTGAGGCACAAAATCTTTTGCCCTAACAATCGGTCCTAAAATCAGATGCGGGAAAAAAGAAATGAAAAAAGAATAATGAAATAGATTCTTGACCGGTGGAACAGTTTTGCGGTAAACATCAATGATATATGCCGTTGAGCTAAAAGTAAAAAAGGAAACACCCGCAGGCATGAGTAATTTTTCAAATATACTGTGCTCCCCTACGGTGTTAAAGCCATTTTGAAAATAAGCAAAGAGATTAAAAACTTCGTATCGGGTATGAAATAATTCATTAAAGGAATTGGTGAAAAAATAGGCATATTTGAAATAAGAAAGCACCAATACATTCAAAACTACTGCTGTGGTTAATAGGACTTTAGCAGCTCGCTTCCCTGCCCTTTTAGCGATTGCTAATCCAAAACTATAATTCGTTAATAAGGTAAAAATCAGGATAAAGACGGATAATCCGGACGTTTTATAGTAAAAAAACAAACTTACAAATACTAAATAGATGCTTCTGATGAGTTTCTTTTTTTGGAAAAGTGAAAAGAAAACCATCACGACAAAAAAGAAAATCCAAAAATCGAGTTTGGAAAAAGTCAAGTCAACTTTTGCAAGTGAAAAAACATCTATTATCCTTTGCATCTATCTTGGTAAAATCTATAAGTCGTTTATAATCATTGCATCAACTCATTATAAGCAGCCATAAGCATATCATAAAATTTCTGTGCAACTATTCTTGTGCCTTGGGTTGTAAAGTGAATATAATCCTTGCCGGCAAGTCCATTATCCACCCAAGCCAACATAGAATCCATACCACCCATCGCTAAAAACATATCAAAATATGCCCCTCCTACCTCTTTTGTAGCCGTTTTCAACTGATCGATAAAATAAGGTAATAAGGGATAAGTGGTGTATTCTCCATCTATTAAAGTGGACATATCGCTCGGTCCAATCACGATAATAGCAGCTTCCGGACGCAATCTCTTAATTGCTTGAAGCTGACCTTTAAAATAAGTAGCATTGTTCTTTGCATCCGTAGAATCATTGATATAAGGCACGGAATTACCACCATATTGCATGATAAACAACTGAACATTTTGCTCGTCATATATTCTTTTCGCCAAGCTTTGGTTTATTTTTCCAAAAAACATCCCGCTCGAACCGCGCATAGCGATATTATCCACTTGCACACCTTTATCGCCTTCTAAGGAATAAGCTAAGATATTCGGACTACTTTCAGCAGTATATTCAAAACGGAGTTTACCCGGATTTTCTGAAAAATGTAATGGATAAATATGATATTGTCCATCGGCCTTCAAGGAATCCGAAACAATTAAATCATCATTTTGGAAAACCTTTATGCCACAAGGTTTTAAAGCTTGCGTATAATGAATATAAACATGCTTATAATTTTTTGCCTTTGCGTAAGTCATATCCCCCGCCTCAATTTCAACCCAAGCTTCAACTAAGTTAAGTTCCTCATTTTCAATAGTATTTATTTCATTGATACTGTCGGAATCGACGATTATAGAATCCACAGACAAGGAATCTACGGTCTGTTTAGGTTTAGGTTTTTCTTCTCTATGAACTGATTCAGGAGTAAATCTACCCACAGTATTTAAAATACCATAATGATTAGTTTTCAAAGGATTACCACCAAAATTAGTATAACGTTCAAAATTATCTGAAACAATTTGATTGAAAGTCAGCGTGTTATAAACATTTACAGCAGGTATAAAACCTGGTCCGTTACCACCAAATTTGGTCTGTATTCTCTGACGTAAAAAACCCGTAATACGATCCCCCTCAATCTGAGAGTCACCATAATGTAAAATCCTAATTTTCTTGGAGGAAGCTTGATTTAATTGATGGAAAAAGGCAGTCAAATTAGCTTTTCCTTGTTCATTATACACCAATAAATCACTATCTTTTATAGGAGCTTGTATAGGTTTAACTTCCTTATTAACAGGCTCTTCTTCATCATCAATCATAGTAGTATCAACACTTGCAATAATACTTTGCAAATCAATTGCTTGCTTTTTATTTTCTTTTAGTAATTTTTTTTGGGATAAAAATCGAAATTCATAACTACCTAACATTATTTTCCCGTCTGGTACAAAAATCACCACTGCTCCAAGTATAAGAAAGCTCAGTATGATAAATAAAATGATATGATAAGGTTGATATTTCTTGTCCATTAACGAAAGAATAAGAAAATATTTAAAAATTTAGTGGGCAAAGATAGTTTATAAAATAGTCTTAACAAAACATGAGTAAACTAAAATTTTTGCAAAAAAAATAAGAGCCATCAACTATATCAGGACGGCTCTTTATATGTTCTTTAAGGCTTTATCTTTGTTTTTGCAGATAGACCTGCAATCATCTTTATATCACTTTATGGTGCAAAGATAAAACTTTTTTAGGCAACAACAAATTTTTAACAACAATATTTCGTAAAATTCCCCTCCCCATTATTTCATTAACTTTAATTCATTGATAAATAAATGCAAGATTTGTTTTTGAATCTCTGAGATTTTCACCATGTAATCAAGAAGCTCTTCTTCCGAAAATATCTTAATTACATACTTATCTGATGGTATTTCGTGCATTTCTCGCTCTAATCTGATAAGATTTTTCAAATACTTATCTATTTTAGATTTACTCGAGTCCATATGGTTTGACAAATAAAAATCAAAAACTAAATTCAACATTGTCATTAAGTATAATCGCTTATTATGGAAGGATGCAATGCTGTAAGCTAATTCTTCAGAGTTTTCTTTAAAACCAGCTGCATTATTCAATAAAGATTGCTGCAACATCTCATATACATCATCAATATCCTGCATACCGCCAACTTTACAGAAATTAATCATACTCTGAATAGAAGATAGTTCATGTGCTGCAAGATCTTGATAATTAGTAAATTTAGTTGATAAAGGAATAACTGCACTCGTTAATTCTTCCAAAGTGAAATCAGCACCCATCACAATTGCCATAACGGAATTTATGTATGACATACCATAGAAAACTTGACTGTATGCTACATATATTTTAACTAAATCATTGAGATAATCATTACCGGATGTATCAATTGTTGATAAAAGTGAATCTACTTGAGAATAAGCCCAACCAGACTCATCGTCCATTCCAAATACATCAGCATGCGCTACAAGCTCTGTCAAAGCTTTAGAGTGGTTTTTAAGTATTTTTGACTTTTTATTTAAACTACTATCTTTATTTTGAAAGCTACAACTACTCAAAATAAAAATCATAACTAATGAATACACGCCAAATTTTCTCATACTATTATTGATCACGGTTTTAATATTTTTCATGTTTTTGCAAATTGATGATGTTTGTTTTATAAAAATTATACTATTTCATACTTAATAACTCCAAAAGGGACACAAAAGTACTATCTATTTTTAATTTTTCAAAAAATAAATATGGTTAATAGGGAAATTGATGATTCAAGTTCACCAATTACTAATATTTGGTAAAAGCGTAATTGTGCGGGGAGGTATGGCGGGAGGGGATTTTAGGCAAGATTTTTCTCTTTGCGAATTTTGTAAATACGTTTCATTATGTTTGATTTGTTACTGAGCTCTGTTTCAATATCAAAATCATTTTGAAGTCCAAGCCAAAATTTGGCAGAATTTCCAAAATAAGCACTCAATCTTACCGCAGTATCGGCAGTAATTCGGCGATTACCTTTAATAATTTCTGAAATTCGAGTTTGAGGTATATCCAAATCCTTAGAAAGTCTATATTGCGAAATTTCCATAGGTATAAGGAATTCCTCTAATAAAATTTCTCCCGGTGTTATGTTTTTTAATTTATTCATTTTCAAAATGTTATGGTGTTACGTTAATGATAATCGACAATTTCAACTTCAAAAGCATTTCCATTCTCCCATTTAAAAATAATTCTCCATTGATTATTAATTCTAATACTGAAAAAATCCTTTAGATTCCCTTTTAATTTTTCAAGTCTGTTTGCTGGCGGAATTCTTAAGTCAGTAATATTAATTGAGTTATTAAGCATCCTCAATTTACGCCTTGCAGTTTCCTGGATTTCTCTTGGAAGATTTTTAGAGATAAATCCTTTCCAAATTTTTTCAGTTTCTTTATTCCCAAATGAAATAATCATACTTTTTCACGTTACTAACGCCAAAGGTAAGTAGTTTAATTGAATATTCAAAATTTGATAGAAATTTGAGTTGTGTAGCAACAAGTTAAACAATTGAGCACATCAAACAATAATTCATTAATTTCATCAGACACAATCTTAAGCTTTTCCACTTCCTCTTAATAGCAATACAAATTAAAACCAAATTAAACTAAAACTAAAACACCCTCCTCCACACATGACAATAGGGCGTTCCACCTTCTTTGTCGTAGTATTCTTGATGGTATTCCTCAGCGGGATAGAATGGGATGTCTTCGGCAGGGCGTAAGGACGTGGCTACTGTATAGCCTTTGCCTGCAAGGATTTGGAGATATTTTTTGGCTATTTCTTGCTGTGCTTCGGTGGTGTAAAATATAACTGATAGGTATTGTGAACCTATATCCGGCCCTTGCCCATTGGTTTGAGTGAAATCATGGGTCTCGAAAAAGAGTTTAATCATCTCTTCATAGGTGGTCACGGTAGGGTCAAATTCGATTTTGGTGGTTTCTACGTGGCCGGTGCGACCAGTGCAGACTTCCCTGTAAGTGGGATATGGGATTTCTCCGCCCATATAACCTACTGTGGTGGCTTGTACGCCTTTAGCTTGCATAAAGTGGTATTCTGTCCCCCAAAAGCATCCGGAAGCAAAATAAGCCGTTTCAAGCGTATTTTGAGATAATGGAATAAATTTCATGGAAATGGAATTGACACAATGGCGAGTATTTTTGGTGGTATAACCCTCGCCAGTAAAGACATGCCCTAAATGTCCTCCGCAATGGGCACAGACTATTTCAGTGCGACGCCCGTCTGCATCAGGCTGACGCTTGACTGCACCGGGTATCTCGTCGTCAAAAGACGGCCATCCGCAATGACTCTCGAATTTATCATCGGATTTGTAAAGGGGCGCATCGCATTGTTTGCAAACATAAGTGCCCGGTGCTGTCATATGTAATAATTCGCCGGTAAAAGGTCTTTCAGTTCCTTTTTCTAAGATGACGAATTTTTCAATATCGTTTAATGGATTGAATTTCATTACTTTATCTTTTTGATTAGGTGTACAACTGCCTGAAATGATGGTCAATAAAAATATTAATATTTTCATCATGCAAATATACAATTTTACAGGGATTTGACACGCAATGCCTCCCCCACCACAAAATTACTTCCGGTAATGAATATCAAATCCTCCTGAACAGCTTCTTGTTGGGCTGTCTGCATGGCTTGCTCAATACTTGGAAATGACTGTCCCCTAAGACCATAAGCCTCCGCTTTTTCTTGTAAAACACTTGCAGGAATGGCTCTTTCTGTGGGGGCTTGCGTAAAATAATAGTTAGCTTCTCGTGGCAGCATCTGCAAAATACTATCTATATCTTTGTCATCCACCATACCGATGATAATTCTCAGGCTTGTAAAGCTGTAATTTTTTAACTGATTGAGTGCAACCTGCATACCAGCTGGATTGTGAGCAGTATCGGCTATTATAGTTGGGTGTTTTTGTAGTAATTCCCAGCGGCCGCGCAAACCGGTCAGACTAACCACATTAGCAATGCCGGATGATAATGCTGCTTCAGTTATCTGAAAATCAGTATTTTGATTGATAATTTGTGTTGCTAAAAAAACAGTTGCTAAGTTTTTTAACTGATAAGTACCTAATAATTCCGATTGATATGTTTTTTCATGAAAACTAAAGCACATTTTACCCAGTGCAAAACGTACAAAGGTCGGATAATCAGGCTGTTCTTCTGCAAAATAAATGGTAGTCTGCACAGTTTCCGCTTGTCGTACAAACACCTCTTTGGTCTCTGCTAAAGCCTCTCCTATGACTATCGGTACATCCTTTTTCATAATACCAGCTTTCTCTAAAGCTATGGCTGCCAATGTGTTTCCTAAAAAAGCTTGATGATCAAAAGCTATATTGTTGATTATACTAACTATCGGATGGATGATATTGGTACTATCCAATCTACCGCCCAAACCTACTTCAATAATGGCTATATCCACTTGATTCTCTGCAAAATAACTGAATGCCATAGCCATAGTCAGTTCAAAAAATGATGGTTGAACTGCCTGAATTATTTCCTGATTATTGGCCACAAAATCAATAACATACTGCTCATCTATCATCTTTCCATTCACGCGAATGCGTTCCCCAAAATCCACTAAATGGGGTGAGGTGTAAAGTCCTACTTTATATCCTGCTTCTTGCAAAATAGCTGATAAATAATGGGATACAGAGCCTTTGCCATTGGTACCTGCTATGTGAATGCTGGGAAATTTTGTATGGGGATTATCCAAAGCCTCCATCAAACGCATGGTATTGGCCAAACCGGGTTTGTAGGCTGTTCCACCTTGCAAATGAAAGGCTGCAAGACGGGTATAGAGGTATCGAAGGGTTTCTTGGTAATTCATTTTTTTTAGTATTCTCTTTCTCCAAAAACGGCTGTTCCGATACGTACCATGGTGCTGCCTTCTGCTATCGCAATGGCATAATCATCAGACATACCCATGGAGAGTTCTGTAAAGTGCGGATTATCAGCTTGGTATTCTTTTTTAAGGGTGTCGAAAAGCTTTTTGAGGGACTGAAATTCCTTCCTGACTTGTGCTTTATCTTCTGTAAACGTAGCCATACCCATTAATCCACAAAGATTAATATTAGGATAGTTATGCGAGAAATTACCCTGCAATAAAGCTACTAATTCTTCCGCAGAAAATCCGAATTTGGTCTGTTCATCGGCTATATGCACCTGCAACAGACAATTCACTTGGCAATCAGATAATTTCGCTTGTTTATCGATTTCCTTTAATAAACGCACCGAATCAACCCCATGAATCAAATCCACACCCGGTATCAGGAATTTCACCTTATTCCTTTGCAAATGTCCGATGAAATGCCAATGTATATCTTTGGGCAATCGCTCCCGCTTGGGCAAAAACTCCTGCACCCTACTCTCTCCAAATACCTTTTCACCTGCATGATAAGCTTCCATAATGACTGCATCCGTATGAAATTTAGTCACACAAATCAGTTGTATATTTTCGGGAATTTCTTGACGGAGTTTTAATATATTTTCTTTGATAGACATTATCCTATTTTTTATGAATCAATTGTAATTGTATTCTATTACGCTGTAAATCAACATCTAATACTTTAACTTGTACATGCTGGTGCAGAGAAACGACTTCAGCAGGATTGGAAATGAAACGATCAGCCATTTTAGAAATATGAATTAGACCATTTTCTTTAATACCAACATCCACAAATGCACCAAAATTAGTGATATTGGTCACTATGCCCGGCAATTCCATACCGATTTTCAAATCTTCAATTCTACGGATATTAGCATCAAACTCAAGTACTTGTACATGTTTGCGTGGATCTCTACCGGGTTTTTCCAATTCGGCAACTATATCCGTAAGGGTCGGTAAACCAATATCTTCCGTAAGGTAAGCATGCAAATCTATCTGTTTAATCAGCTCCTGATTGCGTATCAAACTATCAATCTCTGTATGTAAATCTTTGGCCATTTGTGCTACCAAAGCATAGCTCTCAGGATGCACGGCAGAATTATCCAAAGGGTTGTCTCCATCAGGGATACGTAAAAAACCAGCTGCTTGCTCAAAAGTCTTTTTACCTAATTTAGGGACATTCAATAATTCCTTTCTATTGGTAAATGCACCATTTTCAGCACGATAATCCACTATATTTTGTGCCAATGCCGGTCCTAAACCAGAAATATAAGTCAGCAAATGCATAGAAGCCGTATTCAAGTTCACCCCCACTCTATTCACCACATTCTCAACCGTTTGATCCAAAGAGTTTTTCAATAAACTTTGATCTACATCATGTTGATACTGACCCACACCAATAGATTTTGGATCTATCTTCACTAATTCTGCCAATGGATCCATCAATCGGCGACCAATAGACACCGCACCACGTACTGTTACATCATAATCCGGAAATTCATCCCTGGCTATTTTGGAAGCAGAATATATAGAAGCACCATTTTCGCTAACTACAAAGACCTGTACCTTGCGGTCAAAGCGGATACCCTGCACAAAACGCTCGGTCTCCCTACCGGCCGTTCCATTACCAATAGCAATAGCCTGAATATCATATGCTTCAACTAATTTTTGTAGAGTACGTGCAGCTTTAGAGGATTCATTCACAGGAGGATGTGGATAGATGGTTTCATTATGTAATAAATTGGCTTGCGCATCCAAACAAACCACCTTACAACCCGTTCGGAAACCCGGATCTATACCCAACACCCGCTTTTCACCCAAGGGAGGAGCCAATAATAATTGTCTGAGATTTTCTGCAAAAACCTTGATGGCTTCTATATCTGCTTTAGACTTGCTTTCAGCTGCAAATTCGTTTTCTATAGAGGGTTTCAGCAGACGTTTATACGCATCTTCAACAGCATTATAAACCAAATCACCAGATGCATTGTCAGTTTTCACAAAAATTCGGGCTAACTTATCTATGCACTTATCATCATCCGGACTGATATTCACCCTTAAAAAACCCTCCGCTTCTCCTCTGCGCATGGCTAAAATTCTATGAGAAGAACATTTAGAAAGCTTTTCAGTAGCCTCAAAATAATCAAGGTATTTCTGCGCTTCTTCCTCTTTGCCTTTAATAATTTTAGAACCTATAAATGCCTCATACTTAAAGATATTGCGAATACTATTACGTGCTTTTTCATCCTCATTCACCCATTCCGCAATGATATCCGAAGCACCCTGTAAAGCAGCCTGCTCATCAGCTATCTTATCTTTTATAAAAGCTTTGGCTACTTGAGACAAATCATTGATTTGCTGTTTCATCAGCATTTTTGCCAAAGGCTCTAAACCATTTTCTCGTGCTATCTCTGCACGCGTTCGGCGTTTGGGCTTGAAAGGTAAATAAATATCCTCTAACTCAGTAGCATTCCAACAAGTATCTATGCGCGTCTTTAATTCTGGAGTTAATTTTTCTTGTTCCTCTATAGTCTTGATAATAAATTCTTTACGCTTAGTTATATCAAGTAATTTTTCATACTGTTCTTTGATAGCGGTAATTTCAGTTTCATCCAATTCACCGGTCTTTTCTTTTCTATAGCGACTGATAAAAGGGATAGTAGCACCATCTTGCAACAGTTCTATGGTGTTGCGGACTTGCATACTTCCCAACTGCAAAGCTTCAGTCAGCAAAGCAATAAAAATCGCAGGTATATTTTCTTTTGACATGATAATAAGATAGATAATTGATTATGTAAATTAATTAAAGCTAACAATGATTGGTCTAATGCAAAATTTTAAATACCAATTCTTTAAACAAATCGCTATCGTCAGCACTTTGATTATCAATACCTTTCGAGCGCGCATCTATTTCCCTTATCAAAGCAATGATATGCATAGTTTTCATAGCGCTGAAAGTACGAGCAGCATTGACATAATTCTTAGCTATAAAAGGATGAATTTTAAATTCAGCAGCGGCACTATCTGCCGTTTTAACCGGTAAATAGTGGAAAATCATCAAGTTACTGAAAAAACCGAAAAGCACCGATAATACCATTTGAATAGGCGCAGCCTTTTTATTGGCAGCAAAATAATTCACGATACGATTAGCCCTCAACGCATCCTTGCGTATCAGCGCATCTTGTAATTCAAATACATTATAATCCTTACTGATACCTATATTTTTTTCTATAATTTCGGGTGTAATACGCTTATTACCATCCTTTTGAGTAATAGACAATTTTTCAATTTCATTGGCTACCTTACTTAAATCCGTACCCAAAAAATCCACCAACATCATCAAAGCTTTATCCTCTACTAATAAACCTTTTTCCTTAGCGAATTGATTAATCCAAGGCGCCATCTCATAATCTCGCAATTTCTTGGATTCGAATAGAACTCCGGTCTTTTTAAGTTGGTTTACCCACTTTTGGCGACCATCTACCTTGCCATATTTATAACAAATTACTAAAATTGTGGTGGGGGCAAACTGCTTTAGGTAAAACTCTAACCTGCTGATATCCTTGATATGCTGGGCTTCCTTGACTATCATCACATGGTAAGGCGACATCATAGGAAAGCGTTTAGCATTGTTGATGACCGCATCAATAGTGATATCCTTGCCATACACTACCGTCAAATCGAATTGCTGCTGTGCTTCATCTAAAATTTGATACTGCAAATAATCCGACAGCAAATCAATATAATAAGGCTCTTCTCCCATCAGGAAATAGATAGGAGCAAATTTCTTTTCTTGTAAATCCTTTAAAATTGTTTTGTACATGAGATGATTTCAACTAATGCAAAAGGTAAAAAAACTACTCAAAACGTAAATGTTTGATAGTTCTACTATTGTGTATCAGGGAACTAAGTGATTTAACCCCAATTTGAATATGTTCGTCCACAAAATTCTGTGTAACCTTAGTATCGCTTTCAGAAGTCTTGATACCAGATTCGTGCATGGGCATATCGGAAACCAACAATAAAGCTCCGGTTGGGATGCTATTGTGAAAACCTACGGAAAACAAAGTAGCAGTCTCCATATCAATAGCCATCGCACGTGTACTCATTAAATATTGCTTAAAAGCCTCATCCCATTCCCATACACGGCGGTTGGTAGTATAGACAGTCCCTGTCCAGTAATCCTTACCAAAGTCGCGTATATTCGATGAAACAGCCCTTTGCAGACTAAAAGCCGGCATGGCAGGTATTTCAGGAGGAAAATAATCGTTGGACGTCCCCTCACCCCGAATAGCCGCACTTGGCAAGATATAATCTCCAGTTTTGTTTTTATCCTTTAAACCTCCACATTTGCCAAGAAAAAGCACTGCTTTGGGTTGAATAGCCGACAATACATCCATGATCAGTGCAGCATTTGGACTACCCATTCCAAAATTGATAATGGTAATGCCATTTGCGGAAGCATTGGTCATGGTAGCATCTCTGCCCAAGACAGGTACCTTATACCATTCCGCAAATTTTTCCACATAATTATTAAAGTTAGTCAGCAGTATATAATCCGTAAACTCCTCTATGGGTCTATTGGTATAGCGCGGCAACCAATTTTCAACTATATCTTGTTTTGTTTTCATATCATTAATTATCATCAAATTTTGTATGTTTGCAGCCATAAGATTGACAAAAATACGAAAAATGTGGCAACTAAATTTACCATCTTATCAATTCAATATAAAAAAAGAGGAAGATAAGTTATTAATCTTTGATACACAGCGTAAAAGATTTGTTAGATTAACGCCTGAAGAATGGGTCAGACAAAATTTTATTCGCTATTTAATTGAAGAAAAAAATTATCCTTTTGGTCGCATAGCTGTTGAGACGCAGGTTACCATCAATCAAATGAAGAAAAGATGTGATGCCATTGTATATGACAAGGATTTGAATCCGGTTATTATCATTGAATTTAAGTCGCCTACAGTTGCCTTAGACACCAAAACCTTAAATCAAGTTGCGGTTTATAATTACAAACTCCATGTGGATATATTTATATTAAGTAATGGTTTGCAACATTTTTATTTTAAAAAGAAAGCTGATGGAAGTGGGTATAGTATCAGTACGGAAATTCCTGTATATCAAGAGGGATGATGGAATAATGATGGGAACGCAGAGACCGCAGATAAATTAATTTAACGCGGATGAACACAGATAAAATCAGTGGAAATCTGTGCTACGGAGTATCAGCGTTAACCCGCGTGCCATCAAATATCCCCCATAGCCCCGATAATATCATTGATACTATCAAATTGATGCCTATCCAAATACGCTTCAATACCCTTTAAAACATCCATACTCACAGCAGGATCAATGAAATTGGCCGTACCAATTTGAATCGCAGAAGCACCCGCCAAGAAAAATTCAATAGCATCAGTGGCATTCATAATACCTCCCATGCCAACCACAGGAATTTTCACTGATTGCGCCACTTGCCATACCATGCGTAAAGCAATAGGTTTAACAGCCGGTCCGGACAAACCACCCGTAATAGTAGAAAGCATAGGTTTACGCGCTTCAGCATCTATAGCCATACCCAATAAAGTATTGATAAGTGAAATCGAATCAGCACCCTCAGCTTCCACCACTTCTGCAATCTCAATGATGGAGGTCACATTAGGCGAAAGTTTCACCATCAATTCCTTTTTATACACTTTTCTTACCTCACGAACTACTAAGGCAGCAGACGGACAAGACACGCCAAATGCCATTCCGCCCTCTTTTACATTCGGACAAGAAATATTCAATTCAATACCCGGAATTTGATCCAATTCATTGATTTTTTCAGCTACTTCTATGTACTCTTCTACGGTAGAACCATTCACGTTCACAAATATATCCGTTTTTACATTTTTAATCTCCGGATAGATATGCTCAATAAAATGATCCACACCCCTATTTTGCAGTCCCACAGCGTTTAACATACCAGAAGGAGTTTCTGCCATGCGTGGATATGGATTTCCTTGTCGGTCACGAAGAGTTATACCTTTCACAACAATGCCCCCTATTCGCGAGATGTCAAAGAAGTCTGTATACTCGGTTCCATAACCAAAAGTACCCGATGCCGTCATGACCGGATTTTTCAATTGTAACTTGCCTAATTTTACTTTTAAATCTGCCATTTCAATTTTGTAATATTAAAAACCGGACCTTCTGTACATACACACACATGACCATCCACAGAATCGGTAACACAACAGAGGCATGTACCAAATCCGCAAGCCATCATATTCTCTAAAGAGACTTCGCAAGCTATATTATTTTTAGAAGCATAAGCAGCCACTGCTTGCATCATGGGTGTCGGACCACATGTGTAAATCATATCAAATTGTTCCTGTTGCAAAAGCGAATGTTGTGTTACATATCCCTTTTCACCATGAGAACCATCTTCAGTAGTCGTGAAAACCCGTCCATATCTTTCAAACTCATTTAATTGCACCAAATTAGCCTTTGAGCGGCCACCAAGTAGGAAATTACATTGGAAACCCAGATCGTTTAAATAAGCGCCTAAAAACAGCATTGGAGCGAATCCTACACCTCCGCCTATCAATAACAAACGTGTATCTTTATTTTTAGGAATAGTAAAAGTATTTCCAAGGGGAAAAATCAGATTTAGCGTGTCGCCTGCCTGTAATTCTGAAAGTTTACGGGTACCATCACCCACAATTTGGATTAACAACCACAATTCATTGCGTTCTTTATCATAAAAATTGATAGAAATCGGACGTCTGAGAAAAGTTGTTGGAGAATTTTCAACTTTAATCTCAACAAACTGTCCGGGTAACATGGGCGGTAATTGTTCGGAAGAAGTGAGTTTTAATACATAATACTGCTCGTTAATATGTTCTATCTCCCTGACAATCAAGTCTTGTACAAATTTCTTCATGAATAATTGAATAAATCGTTCTTAGCTATATAATGCTCGTACAAAAGTACAACAATTATTTTGAATGAAATTCCTCAAAAGTCAGATCTGAATAATACAAGATAATTTTAGTTACTGTTTTAGATGCTGAAGGAAGTACAGACTGAACTGTCCCTAATCCTTCTACATAAATGGGTTGGGTTGCACGATGATATGGAGGTGGATCAATGGATCTGACTGATTGTTGTACCGTAGAAGCCTCTGGTTGAACGGTTTTAGGAGTTGATGGTTCTGCATGTTTATGCGCAGGAATTGATTCTTGATTCTGATCAAACAAACCTGGATTTATAGGTTGTTTATCAGATCTAAGCATCTTTCCATGACCAAAAATCAGCCAATTAGGGTCAATTTCAGGGAATCTGCTCAAAATTTTCTTGATAACATCTAAGCTGGGACGGTTTCTACCATTGATGATATGAGATAGAGTAGAGTTCTGAATACCTATCTCTTGTGCAAATTGTCCTGAACTTAAATCATAAGTATCTATGAGTTTTTCTATGCGTGCTTTTTCTGTCATAATAGCTAAGATAAAATTGATTGAAAAATACATGAAAATTAGCCCTACAAATGTAAATAAGTTTTTTTACAAAAGCAAATAAAACATTTGTAAATTTACATGCATGTAGTTTAGGTTTGTAAAAACATATGTAATTGATAGATATGTGAACTTTGAACTTAATTGTTATGTACTATAATGGTAGTAATAGTCTTTGCTTGGAGTATACTAAGAATATTGGAGTATATCTATTATCCTATGAAATATAGAAGAAACTATATTAAAGTTTAAATTTAAATGGCATAATCTATATATACTGGTTATTAGTTAATTAGTGAGTATATATATAGATTATTAGACGATATGTTACATATGTAACGATAATATAAAGCATTAATTTAAATAAAATATGTATTTTGCTGGTTATTAGTATATTAGATGTTTTAAATTCACTTTAATAATTGTCTTAAAAATAAAGGTGAGGATTGTAAATTAAACATAGATATGTGAATTATTTAGATGTGATTGTTGTGTTTTACATATGTAATTGTGTGATTTTTTGTGAATTATTTTACATAAGTATATTTATTACTTACAGCGGAAACCTGCGCTACGAAGTATCTACCCCATCCGCATGCCAACAAAAATGGAACACAGATTTACACAGATGCAAGCAAACGCGGATTAACACGGATAAAAATCTGCGAAAATCCGCGCTACGAAGTATCTGCTTCATCTGCGTGCCAACAAAATGGAACACAGATTTACACGGATGCAAAGCAAACGCGGATTAACACGAATATAAAATCTGCGGAAATCTGCGCTACGATGTATCTGCGTCATCCGCGTGCCAACAAAATGGAACACAGATTTACACAGATGCAAGCAAACGCGGATTAACACGAATAAAAATCTGCGGAAATCTGCGCTACGAAGTATCTACCCCATCCGCATGCCAACAAAAATGGAACACAGATTTACACGGATGCAAGCAAACGCGGATTAACACGGATAGGGAATGAATGGAAAAAAGTATAAACTTAAGATTTTGGAAAGGGCTCAGTATGTATATTCGTTATAGTCCGCTCACCAAACTGCTTCCTCAACCTAATTTCGATTTCAGTAGCAATATCATGAGATTTAACGAAACTAATATCTTTATCTAATTTAATATGAACATCTATCGCACAAATATTTCCAATTTTTCGAGTTTTTAAATTGTGTTGGTAAATAACATCCGGATGGGACTCAATCAAATCAATGATAATTTTTTCTGTTTCAGCAGGTAAAGATCTTTCTAATAACTCGTGCATACTTGGAATGCCCAATTCTAAAGCAATTTTAATAATAAAGAAACTGACAATCATCCCGGCAATTGGGTCTAAAATTCGCCAAGATTCTCCTAAATAAATGGCACCTGCAATACCAAGGGCAGTCCCAATAGAGGATAAGGCATCAGAACGATGATGCCAAGCATTCGCAATAACCGCCTGACTATCAACTATCTTCCCTACTCTATTAGTGTATTGAAATAAAAATTCTTTAACTATAATGGAAACTAAAGCAGCAATCAAAGCAATATGCGTGGGTTGCTCTATTATCTGTCCATTAATGGCCTGAATAATCTTCTGTAAACCGGTAACGAAAATACCTATGGCTATTATCACTAAGACTATGCTAATCAATAAGGTAGCAAAGGTTTCATATTTCCCATGGCCATAACGATGATCGTCGTCTTTGTCACGTTCAGAAATATCGACAAAAATTAAAACAAAAATATCAGTAATAAAATCAGATAAAGAATGAATCCCATCTGCCACTATAGCAGTACTTTTACCCACTACTCCAGCCATAATCTTTAAAGTTGAAAGGAGTAAATTGAGCAGAAAACTAATCCAAGTGACTTGTTGAACTTTTCTAATTTTTGTCATGTATATTTTTTATCAAAATTTTTCATAATGTGCTTACAAAAGTAGTGAATTATTTTGGAATGTGATTTTATTAGGTACTTCGATGTTGCACAGAGACCCACAAATCAAATTTATCATTCTTTTCTAAAGCAAATCTCATTTAAAAATTGTATTTTTGTAAACATAATAATAGTTTTATGAGAATTTTATTGTTGATTTTATCTTTTGTGGTATCTCTTGGTTTATTGGCACAAACCGCTGCCCAAGCAGATGCCCTATTCAATGAACAAAAATATGAGGAATCTGGTCGTGCGTATGCATCCTTATTGTCAAAACGACCGAATGATGCTTTGTACAACTACCGTTACGCCCGCTGCAGTTACGAAACCGGTAAGTATGAAGATGCCATCACGCATTTTATAAAAAGTGGCACCCGATATCCTTTGAGAGATTACTATTTAGCTGATAGCTACTTTATTAGCTATCAATTTGAGGAAGCAATTACCTATTTCACAGACTATTTAGAGGCATCTCCGTCCATACAATTTAAAACTCAGGCAGAAGATAGACTTAAACGTTCTCATTTGGCTGCAAGGTTAATCAGACGTGTTGAAGATATCGAAATTATTGATAGTCTGATGGTTAACAAGAAAGACTTCCTAAAACATTATGATCTCAGTAAAGAAACCGGTCAGTATACTACTAAAACAGCGCTTGCACCGGATAAAAGGACCATAGACTTAATTAGTTTTGTTACCCAAAGGGCTGACAGAAAGATTTTCTCTGATTTAGTAGATAATTATACCCGTTTATTTGCTTCTAATAAACTACTGATAGCTTGGTCAAAACCCGAATATGTATCAGAAAACATCAATGCTGATGGCGATCAAAACTACCCATTTCTAATGTTAGATGGCGTTACATTATATTTCGCAGCGAATGGTGAAAGTTCTTTGGGTGGTTATGATATTTTTATCACACGCTTTAATCCGAATATCAATGATTATCTAATTCCTGAAAATATTGGATTTCCTTTTAATTCTATCTATAACGATTATATGTATGTAGTTGATGAAACGCGTGGTATTGGATGGTTTGTAACTGATAGACACCAAATTAGAGACAAAGTTTGTATATATCGTTTTAGATATCAAGATGAAAAATCCTATATAAATACTGAAGATTCAGATTATTTAATTAGCGCAGCCCAGCTTAAAAAATATAAGAAAGCTGATTTATCTTCTTTTACGGAAGGAAAAAATACAGAAGAAAATGATGAAGAGCAAGGAATTAAGGTTGAAAAAATTGAAAACACTGAACCTCAAACTATAGTTTTTCAAATTAATGATACTTTAGATTATACCAACACCAAACAGTTTATTAGTCGTAATGCCCTTAAACACTGGCAAGAATGGCAAAAGCTTACGCAGAATTTAAACAATAAAGAACAGGCATTATCCTCTTTAAGAAGTCAATACACAGCATCTAAAACTGATAAAGAGAAGGCCCGTTTTGCTGATGAAATCATCAGTATAGAAAAGGAGATATTGGTACTTCGACCAAAGATTCAAGCATTGGATATAAAAATTAAGAATGAAGAAATTAATGCTATTAGTAAAAAATTATAACTATATTTACACTTTATTTTACTCATCATGAATATACTTATTATCCTCGTACTTTTACTGTTGGCTATAGGCTTGCTTATAGTTGAGACTTTCCTTATACCAGGAATATCTATAGCCGGTTTAGGCGGATTATTATTTTTGGGCGGGGCTGTTTATTATGCCTATTCATTCATGGGTTCAACTGCCGGTTTTCTGACGCTACTTGCTGCTTTTATCATGTTAGCTATCGCAATATTTATATTTGTACGGTCTAAAGCATTGGATAAGATGGCATTAAAGACAGATATAGATAGTAAAAACGACCCTTTAGAAGGCATTACCATTCAAGAAGGCGATATAGGAATTACCTGTTCTCGCTTAGCTCCCATGGGGAAAATACGTATACATAATCATGTTGTGGAAGCAAAAGTGGCTGATGATTTTATTGATCAAGATGTTGAAGTTGAGGTAATTCAGGTGATGTCAACCAATGTTTTAGTAAGGAAACGAGAACAATCATAAATTTTATTCATTTAAATTATATTATTATGGGAATTTTTGAAATTATTGCTTTAGGACTCATAGGCATATTGATCCTAATTTTTTTCTATTATGTGCCCTTTTTATTATGGCTTTCTGCCAAAGTTACAGGTGTAAGTATCTCATTGATACAGCTTTTCTTGATGCGTATTAGGAAAGTTCCACCTCATACCATAGTTGCCTGTATGATAGAGGCGCATAAAGCTGATTTGAAGGAAGTTACCCGTGATGGTTTGGAAGCTCACTTTTTAGCAGGGGGTCATATCGAATCGGTTACACATGCCTTAGTATCAGCTTCTAAAGCCAATATCGATTTGAGTTTTAAAATGGCAACTGCCATCGACTTAGCAGGACGCGATGTGTTTGAAGCTGTTCAGATGTCGGTTAACCCAAAAGTAATTGATACACCGCCGGTTACAGCTGTTGCGATAGACGGTATTCAGTTGATTGCCAAAGCACGTGTTACCGTTCGCGCCAATATCAAGCAATTGGTTGGGGGCGCAGGAGAAGAGACAATCTTGGCACGTGTGGGTGAAGGTATAGTTTCCTCCATCGGTTCATCCGCCTCACATAAGTCAGTTTTGGAAAACCCTGATACCATATCTAAAGTGGTATTAAAGAAAGGATTAGATGCCGGAACAGCTTTCGAAATTCTATCTATTGACATTGCGGATATTGATATAGGTAAGAATATCGGTGCACAATTGCAGATGGATCAGGCAGAAGCTGATAAGAATATTGCGCAAGCTAAAGCGGAAGAACGCAGGGCTATGGCTGTGGCATTAGAACAAGAGATGAAAGCTAAAACACAGGAACAGCGTGCGAAAGTTATAGAAGCAGAAGCAGAAGTTCCTAAAGCTATGGCAGAAGCCTTCCGTAGTGGGAATTTGGGCATAATGGACTATTATAGAATGAAGAATATTGAAGCAGATACGGGCATGCGTGAAAGCATTGGCAAACCATCTTCTTCCGGAAAATCTGAAGCCATAGGAGATAAAAAGAAAAAATGAAAGCAATCTTTATAGCATTTGATCAAGCGTATTACGAACAAGTCCAAGCCATTTTACGAACACATAATGTACGTGGTTTCACCGGCTGGGAAAATGTACAAGGTAGAGGTAGCGAGACGGGTATTCCCCATTTGGGAACGCATGCTTGGCCCTCTATGAATTCAGCTTTTATTACTATCGTTGAAGAAACGAAAGTCAAACCAATTTTAGAAGATTTAAAAGCATTGGACTTAACTTCAACATTGATGGGATTAAGGGCTTTTGTGTGGAATATTGAGGATGTGATGTAATTTATTTACTCTATTCTTTATCAGTAAATAAAAACTCCCAAGCTTTCACTTGGGAGTTTTTTGTAGGAATCTAATTGGCATAAAGTATCATAGCCGAACTTGCAGGGACTTCCACTACCCCATCTTCTACAAGCATTTTGGGGTTATTTTCAAAATAGAAATCATCATTGCGTAAGGCTAAATACCAATTTTTTACAGGAATTTGAATTTGTACATCTTCCCTATTACCATTATAAATAACTAAAATATCCTTCCATACATCGCCATTAGCATGATTGGATAGGGTATAAGCAACAATATTAGCACTATCTGTTTCCAAAAATCTTAAATGCTCTTGCACCATCTTTTCAGAAGTCATACGAAATGCTGCATGTGCCTTCCTAAGCTTTATCAAATTTTGATAATAAGTGAATATATCTTGATGCAAAGACTTATTATTCCAGTTAATTTGATTGATAGAATCCGGAGAAACATAGGTGTTATTAATACCTTGCTTATCACGATATAACTCTTCGCCGGCATAGATAAATGGTACACCTTGGGAAGTAAACACCACAGCCTGAGCCAATTTATTGAATTGCTTCAATTCCTCATCAGAGGCTTCCTGAGCATTGGAATGACGCAGCACATCGGCCAAGCACATATCATCATGACAAGAAACATAATTGATGACCTGCTTAGGTGAATTTACATAAGACTCTTTGACATAAATCAACTTATTATAATCAATTTGAGGATGATAGCCTGCACCCACAACACCAAATTTTACAGTCTCCTCCAAATCATTGGTAGCAGCTACAAAACCGGGTAATTCAGGATTAAACCAACTACCTTTCAAAGCATCACGAATATCATCACTAAATACCGCTATGCCATCAAATTGTTTAGCATGCTGTTTCAAAGCCCTTTGTTCAAACGGCAAAGGTGAATCAGCAGCCGTCCAACCTTCTCCATAAATAAAAATAGTAGGATCTACTTCATCCAAAGCCTTACGTACTTCCCGCATGGTTTCGATATCATGTATGCCCATCAAATCAAACCTAAAACCATCAATATGGTATTCCTCAGCCCAATACACTACGGATTCTACAATAAACTTACGGACCATGGCACGTTCTGATGCAGTTTCATTGCCGCAAGCAGAGGCATCAGCCCATGTACCATCTTCATTGAAACGATAGAAATATCCGGGAACTAATAAGTTTAAATGAGAATCTGCACCCGTAAAAGTATGATTATAAACCACATCCATTACCACCCGCATACCTGCTTGGTGAATGGCTTGAACCATTTGCTTAAACTCCTTGATACGTTTAACCGGGTCATATGGATCTGTGGAATAACCGCCCTCCGGAGTATTATAATTCAAAGGATCATAGCCCCAATTATACTTATTTTCATGCAAATTGGCTTCATCTATAGAAGCATAATCGTACACAGGAAGCAGATGTATATGCGTCACACCCAATTCTTTCAGATGATCTATACCGGTTTTATCACCAAATTCATTCACTGTCCCAGCTTCCGTAAATGCCATATATTTACCTTTATTCTCCATTCCGGAAGTTGGAGAAATAGAAAAATCACGCATATGCAATTCGTAAATTACGATATCTGTGAAGTTTTCTAATGCAGGTGATACATCCATTTCCCAATTTTCAGGATCTGTATCTTGCATGTCAATGATAGCTGCTCTTTTACCATTTACACCCACAGCTTTCGCCCAAATACCGGGTGTTTCTTGCATCCACACATCATCAACCTTGACTTGGAAAGTGTAAAATTTACCTTTTAAGTCGCCCTTTAACTTCAATTTCCAAGTACCATGTTTGGATGGTTTCATAGCCTCAGTATGATAAGGCATGCCATCCAATCCATTTTCATAAAGTAGTAATTTTACGGCAGTAGCATTGGGAGACCAAACCCTAAAACTTGAAGCTTCAGGTGTATATACAAGTTCTAAATCATCGCCATTATACACCGGATATTCATCGAAAGAAGTATATACGGTTGTTTTGGAACAAGCAATTAGTATAAAAGCAAGGCCAACTATCAACATCCATGTCGATAACCTTGTATGTAATGATTTAAAGTCAATTAGATTTTTCATATTATATATTATATCTTATATATTATTTTTTAATTCCACTTCTTTCCAAAAGTGCATCAATAGTAGGTTCTTGTCCACGGAAACGTTTATACAGTTCCATTGGATGTTCAGTACTACCACGTTTCAATACATTTTCTGCAAAGGAATTAGCTACATCACGATTGAAAATACCATGTTCTTTAAATACTGCAAAAGCATCAGCATCCAATACTTCAGCCCATTTATAGCCATAATAACCGGCAGCATAACCACCTGAAAAGATGTGATTAAAAGCAGGACTCATCGCTACTTCATTAATGACAGGCAAAACTTGAGTACTTGCCATAGCAGCTTTTTCAGCTTGTACAACATCCCCTTCAAAAGGCTGTTCAAGTGAATGGAAGAACATATCCAAATAACCAAAGCTCAACTGACGTAAACAAGCATATGCACCATTGAAATTCTCAGCAGCTTTGATTTTCTCAATCAATTCCACAGGTATTTTCTCGCCGGTTTCATAATGCACTGCAAACTGGTCTAAAAACTCTTTCTCAACAGCCCAGTTTTCCATAATTTGTGAAGGCAATTCAACAAAATCACGATAAACATTAGTACCAGATTGAGACTCAAAACGACATTCAGTAATCATTCCATGAATAGCATGACCAAATTCATGTAAGAAAGTAGTCACTTCATCAAAAGTCAATAAAGCTGGTTTTGAATCCGTAGCTCGCGTAAAGTTCATAACGATGGTGATATGTGGACGACTGTCATTACCTTCAGCATCAACCCATTGGCCTTTAAACTCATTCATCCAAGCACCGGGACGTTTGCCATCACGTGGATGAAAATCTGTGTATAAAACAGCTACAAATTTTCCATTTTCATCTACCACATCATACACATCAACTTCAGGGTGATAGGTTGGAACTTTATTATTTTTAATAAACTCAATACCATAAAGTTGTGTAGCCAAACCAAATACGCCTTTCTTGACATTCTCCAATTCAAAATAAGGCTTGAGTAATTCATCATTCAAAGCATATTGCTCTTCTTTAAGTTTTTCTGAATAGAATGACCAATCCCAAGGTTGTATTTTAAAATTAACGCCTTGTTTTTCAGCAAATGCTTGTACAGCAGCTACTTCTTGTACACCGGCAGTTTTATAAGCCGCTAATAAATCATTTAAAAGATTATATACATTGTCTTTATTCTCTGCCATACGATGTTCTAAAATCCTGTCAGCATAAGATTTATATCCTAATAAATTAGAGATTTCCAAACGTGTATTAACGATATTCTTGATAATTTCACGATTATCATATTCATTACCATTCATACCGCGCAGGCTATAAGCCATGTACAATTGACGTCTTAAATCACGATTTTCAGCAAACTTCATAAATGGAATATAAGTAGTTGCTTTGAGATTTAAGAGCCAACCTTCTTGGTCAGTATTTTTCGCATTTGATGCCAGCATATCCAATACATCATCAGGCAAACCAACCAAAGCATCTTTATCAGTAATTAAGAGGCTCCAATTATTGGTTTCTTTCAAAACATTCTGACCAAATTGTAGCGTCAATAAACTAAGTTGTTTAGAAAGTTCACGATAAACAGCTTTATCTTCATCCGAAAGATTAGCACCATTATTAGCAAATCCATCAAAAGTATCTTGCAGAAGTTTAGCTTCTTCGCCTGTTAAATCTAATGCATCTTTTTGTTCGTACACAGCTTTTACGCGAGCAAACAAAGCCTCATTCAAACGAATAGCATTGCTATGATCTGACATCAAAGGCGAAAGTTCCTCAGAAATAGCTTGCAGTTCATCATTGGTTTCTGAACTCAATAAATTATAGAAAGGAGATGCCACGCGAGACAGCAAACTACCTGCATTTTCATAAGCAACAATAGTATTTTCGAAAGTTGGATCTTCCTCATTATTCACAATAGCATCAATTTCAGCTTGATGCACTTTCATAGCTTCCTCAAAAGCCGGAAGATAATGTTCGTTTTTAATTAAATTAAAAGGGATTGTCTCGTGGGGTGTCTTATAATCCGTCAATAAAGGATTATTCACACAAGAACTGAGCATAATAGCCATAAGGATAAATAAATTAAGAGTTCTCATATTGTTATTTTATTAAGTTTGCGACAAAAAATTCAATACGAAGGTAAGTCCACTTGCGTGGATATGTAGGTAAAATATGCTTATCGTGCTCTATTGATAATCAATTTTTGGCGTAATTCCATTTGATTATCAGTAGAAGCAAGTATCATATAACTGCCGTCAGGCAAATTGGTCAAGTCTACAATGCCTGTATAAAACTCATTAAAATTTGATTCTACAAGCACACCACTTAAATTATATACTTTCCAGTGCGTAATACGATGTCGTTCCGGATTGATATAAAATAATCCATTGGATGGATTAGGATAAACATTCAACATTTCATAATCTACGTGAGCTCCCGTAATTACAGAGGTATCAATCACATACTTAACTTCTATACGATTTGCCTGCATCAAAGTAATTGAACCATTAAAGTAATAAGGTATGCAGTTTTCAGCCATAGCTCCGGTTTCACCACCCCAAAAATTGTAAGTAGATTCCATTAAATTAGGCTGACCATTATACTTATCTGTATAAGTTATATTAGAAATTTTTCGCCATTGGTTATAGATAGGGCTATACATGATTTTCTCCGTAAGAAAACCCTCTTCATCGTAGGCATAAGTATATTGGAGATTAGGCTCCCAAAATGAACCATTATGGAAATAATAATTTTCTTGAGCAAGCATGCTATTGATATGGTAAGTAAACTGTACTTGCGTGAGATTATCCCAATGTTCGGCAACAGGATTCCACTGCTTTTGGGTTTGTTTTACAATAGCATTACTATGCCTATCAAAATAATAGATAGTCAACATATCTATCGCACGTACTTTATTTACATAATGATAGTAAAGCACTGAATCATTGAGTCCCAATTGATTGTATTTATATTCTATGGTCTGAATACTATCCAACAAGCTTTGCTTGCCATTTAAGATTGTACTGCTTTGAATCCTGCCACTTGCATCATAAGTGTAAACTGTTTTTTCTGTATTTTGATTATCATCTATGCTTGTAAAACTGCTAATTTTACCATGTGCATAGGTGTAATCGATAGTTTTTACAATTGTTTCTATACCTGATTGAACAGTTTTATAAGTTTCTTTTGACTTGTTATTCCCTTGATACTCTGTTTCCAACAAAGAGACTGTCTGCCATGAGCCTTGCTCCCGTTTCATCTCTCTTTGCAATACTACTTGATTGTTTTGATACATCCACTCAGTCCGGCTAATAGCTTGACTTACATCATTTAAAATCATAGAAACATCTTCTACAACCTGATTCTTATTATCATCAAAATAATAGGTGTATTTATAAGTGGTGTCATGCTTTTGAACCAATACTTCTCTTGCAAGCGGTTGCTGCGTTTCATTGGCCAACAAGCATGTAGGTAAGATCGATAGAATCGACAAGAAAATAGTGATATATAATTTAAAACAGTTCCTCACATCAAGGATTATATATTGGTATTAAAAACGGACAAATATACTAACTTTTTTTGAAACAATTACTTACTCTTTCTTAAACATTATAATTTGAAATTAGTTCAAAAAGAATGTATTAAGATACAGCAATTTTTAAGAAAAGAACCTAAACTTAACCATCAATTTCCATCAGTACATGCAAGGCTTGATTGATGGTTTTCACGAAACCAACTACCACAGAGCGTCTATTGTTTTGCTCACGTAACTGACACTGACGTGGATGATTAGCGATAAAAGTTAGGAGCTTACCAAACTTATCTGATTGATAATAAGCAGAATTCACATTTGAAACCAAATAAGCAATCATCCTTTCATTTTTTAGTACCAATTTCTCAATACCGTATTGCATAGCCAAATGACGAATACGCACTATTTGGAATAAATCTTTGCTTTTATCGGGTATTTCACCAAATCTATCTTTAATTTTCTCCTCAAAAGCCCGTAAATCTACCTCATTATTAATTGTATCTAATTCTCTGTAAAGAGACATACGTTCTGAAACATTTTCAATATAATCGGCAGGAAACAATAATTCCATATCCGTATCTATCTGGCAATCGGTGACATAATTCACTGATGAGTTTTCTCGCTCAATTTCATCGGCATATAATTCAGCAAATTCCTCATCCTTTAATTCATGCACCGCTTCATTCAAAATCTTATGATAGGTTTCATAGCCCAAATCGGCAATAAAACCGCTTTGTTCTGCACCCAACATATTCCCTGCACCTCGAATATCTAAGTCTTGCATGGCTATATTAAAACCACTTCCTAAATCAGAAAAGGTCTCAACAGCCTGCAATCTCCGGCGAGCTTCGGGCGTTAGTAGACTTGCGTCTGGCGTCAGCAAATAGCAATATGCTTTGCGATTACTTCTACCTACCCTGCCCCTTAATTGATGTAAATCGCTCAAACCAAACCTTTGTGCATCATTGATAATAATGGTGTTAGCGTTGGGAATATCAATGCCGGATTCAATAATGGTAGTCGCAATCAATACATCATATTCATATTCTATAAAATCTAAAATAATTTCCTCTAATTCTGATGGTTTCATCTGTCCATGACCCACAGCCACCCTTACACCCGGTAATAATTTCTTAATTAAAGCTTCAATTTGATGTATATTTCTTACCCTATTATGCACAAAGAAAACTTGTCCATTTCTGTTAAGTTCATGTAAAATAGCCTCTTTAATCAATTCTTCATCAAAGACATAAAGCTCTGTTTGCACAGGATAACGATTAGGTGGAGGTGTATTGATGATAGATAAATCACGTGCACCCATCAATGAAAACTGCAAGGTTCGAGGTATAGGTGTAGCCGTCATGGTAATAGTATCCACATTGACTTTCAGCTGTTTAAGTTTTTCTTTCACAGAAACCCCAAAGCGCTGTTCTTCATCTATGATAAGCAGTCCCAAGTCCTTAAATACTACGGTCTTACTTATCAATTT
>CAYPYZ010000003.1:0-32522 GCA_964414805.1 uncultured Paludibacter sp. | reverse complement strand
TATATACTTATTTTATAATTTTCTTTTAAAGAACCAGTTTTCGTTGAAGACTGCATTAAATGTCAGTTTAAAATAATCTTGCCTTAAAAGTGATTTATCTCCAACTTTTCCATACTCGAATGATGCATTTATCATTGTGTTAGTTGTACGGAGTGGTAGCCCCACGCCAAAACTGATACCAAAATTTTTTGGTGCTACTGTTGCCCCATCCAATTTATAGTAAGGATTATGTATGTTAAAACCAGCCCTATAGCGCATTCTATCAACATACTTATTACCTCTTGGATTGATTATATATTCGACCCCGGCAGCTATTTTAAATCTATTATTCAAGCTGTCTTTCTTTCCAAAATACTGCACATCGCTCCAGTTCTGAAACATATAATCTGCAAACAAGCTCAAATTATTATCATAATTATAATTCAATCCGACACCCAAATTCATAGGTAAACCAAATGCATAATTATACGAAACCGTATCTGTTGGAATACCATAATTATATTGGGTAAAATCACCTCTTAATGGAGAAGGATGCTCGTAAACAGCACCTAAAACCACCTCATGTTTCGTTTTAAAGGTATGAAACAACTGTAAGCCATACCTAAATCTCAGGCTATTCACAGCAATGGCATTATCTTGTAAAGATGTAGCAGAACTGAATTCATTATCATTGAAAATCAGGGAACTACTATTTGAGGAACCGCCCATCATGTAATAGGCATTAGCTCCTATGGCTATAAAGTCGAAAAATTGCATACCAACTCCTGCATATAATTGCGTTATAGCACCATTACCTACAAAGCTACTCGTATAACGTTTATAATCAGTATTAGCACTATCATCACTCACTTGAATCGAGTCAACATCATAGTAATTATATCCTGAAAAGGCATAGGGCAACACACCTGCACTAAAGCCTAACCATTTAGTAATGGGGAATTGGAGATTAATATACTCAAAATTTGAAGTAAAACTCAAAGTACGATTATTATTACTGTCGGAAAACCCTGAAAGTAATCCTGTCAACCCAAGATCAAACATAAAAGAGGTAGAATCCACCACGCTATAAGAAGCGGGGTTAGCAGGATTAATCATAGTTTTATTGCGTAAAGCGTAGGCTACACCTCCCATAGCCCTTTGCTCAGCTGAATTTGTGTCAACTAACTCCCCATAACCAAAACGCGTATAAGGAGAATTAGTGTTATTTTGACCCATAGAAAATTGCAGACAAAAAACTCCAACTAAAAAGGTAAAAATTCTATTAATTTTTGACATTATATTCCAAAATTCTATTGAGTCCTATTAATACTAAATTTGCGTTTGCAAAGATGCCACTTTTTAACCGCTTTTCAAAGTAAACCGAGCTTCCTCCCGTTAAAAAAACTGAAAGCTCTTTATATTTATCTTGCAGTCTTTCGATATAGCCATCTATCTCTGAAACAATACCATACAATACACCGGATTGAATAGCTGAAATCGTATCATCTCCAAGAAAATTAATCTCTTCATTAAATACTACCCAAGGTAAATTGGCAGTAAATTCATGTAATGATTTCAGTCTCAAGTCTATACCCGGTGTTATATCGCCTCCATGATAATTCCCGGAAGCATCTATAAAATCATAAGTGATGGCAGTGCCAATATCCACCACCAAAATATCCTGATTAGGCTTTAAAGATTGAGCACCAACCACAGCTGCTAACCTATCCTTCCCTAAAGTCTCGGGTGTTTTATACAAATTAGTGATAGGTAATTTGGTTTGCGCATTCAGCTCTATTAAAAACAACTGTTTCTTTTGTATGTAGTGAATCAAGCTCTCAGGAATGTTGGCAACAGAAGAAACTATGGCAGATTGCATATCAAAATCATCCAAAGTCTGTTCAAATGAAACCCAATCAGCATTTTCGAAAGCGGTTTTGAAAACCAACAAATCCTTATCAAAAACAGCTAATTTAGTATGAGTATTTCCTTGATCTATACAAAGATTCATGTGCAACAGTTGGATTTACAAAATCATTTTCTCTATAGGAATCACTAAAATTCCTTCAGCGCCTAATTCTTTTAGTTTCCCGATGATACTCCAAAACTCCTTTTCATTGATAACGGCATGCAAGGAACTCCAGCCTTCTTTTGCCAAGGCTAGAATGGTAGGGCTTTTCATGCTTGGGAGTATATCAGAAATCTGTGGAATATTCTCAGTAGGCACATTCATCAGCACATATTTTTTATCATCAGCTAATAAAACAGCTTCAATTCTAAACAAGAATTCATTCAAAACAGCTAATTTTTCAGCAGAAAGTTTTGGATTTTGAATCAATACTGCTTCAGATTTCAACACTACTTCCACCTCTTTCAAATGATTGCTAATGAGGGTGCTACCTGAACTAACCAAATCAAAAATTGCATCGGCTATTCCAATTCCCGGTGCAATTTCAACAGAGCCGGTAATCAGGTGTGTTTCAGCTTCGATGGCATGTTCTTTTAAATAATCCTCCAAAATATTTGGGTAACTGGTAGCAATAGTTTTTCCATTAAACCATTCGACACCAGTGTATTCAATATTTTTAGGGATAGCTAAAGAAAGGCGACATTTACTAAAACCCAAACGTTTTAATACCTGTGCATTTTTCTTTTTTTCAAGAAATTCATTCTCACCTACCACACCTATATCAGCGATACCATCGGCCACAGATTGTGGAATATCATCATCTCTAAGGAACAAAACCTCTAAGGGAAAATTAGTTGCAGATACCAATAATAGTCGTTTTGCAGACTCTAATTTAATACCTGCTTCATGTATCAGGGACATACTTTCATCAAACAAGCGTCCTTTAGCTTGAACAGCAATTCTTAATTTCATATTTTAATCTATAGAATTATCTTTGGATTTTTATAGGGAACCTATTCTATTACAAAGTGTTACCAGTATAGCAACGGGCTTCATAAAAAATTTATTCCAATTACAAAGTTACATGAAAAAATTAGATTTACAATTTATTCAATCGGTGAAGTGCTTGCAACAATACAATGTGTATGATTTTATATCTCAAAAAAAAAGTCCGTTGGTTGAACGGACTTTCTCTAAATTTTTTGAGCTTAATTATTCAGCATCTTCTACAACAACTTCTTCAACAACAACCTCAGCTGTGTCTTCTGCGTCTTCTAATGCTTCTTCTACTGCTTCTACTGCATCTCCAGCTACTTCTTCAGTTGCTTCAGCTGCTTTAGGGGCACATGCTACAAAAAAACCTGCAATTGCAAATAATAAAAATAATTTTTTCATTTTCAAAATCTTTAAAAATTCGACATGTTTAGTTTGAAATTCATAACCGTTGCAAATTTAGTCTCTTTTTTTTAATTTAAAAAACCTTTCTGAACGTTTTTTTGGGTTTTATCGAGTTTTCTTTACAAAATGACAGTTTTATGAATTTTTAACATGAAAAATACTCTTTAAATGCCGTTTCATATAAATATCTCTTGATACTTTTCTTTGGGGTTTTCTCAAATTCATTGGGATAAAGTTTAATTCTTTGGACAGCTTCATAGGATGCGACTATTTTATTCAGTGCAATTCTATTTTCTTCCATTACTTTTTCCAACTGTTTTTGGTTCAATTTCTCCAAATCTACTGCCTCATAATCAGGATAAACAAAAGCTTGCAATCTTCCATTATGCTCTATCACTAAACTTTCCATGACGAAAGGCATGTTATTCAGCTTAGCTTCAACCTCTTCAGGATAGATGTTTTGTCCACTTGGACCTAAAATCATACTTTTATTTCTTCCTTTAATAAAAATATTACCTTGCTCATCTATGGTACCTAAGTCACCGGTATGTAACCAGCCTTCTTTATCAATCACTTCATCAGTAGCTTCTTGATTTTTAAAGTAGCCTGACATCAAGTTTTCACCTTTCACACAGATTTCTCCAATGCCTGTTACAGGATCCGGACTATCAATTTTAGCTTCCATGACATGAATAACTTCACCGGCAGATTTAGGAACGAAGCTGTCAGCAGGTGTGAAACTAATTAAAGGTGCACATTCCGTCATACCATAGCCCACTGTATAGGGGAATTTAATTTTTTGCAAGAAATCTTCAACTTCTGCATTCATAGGAGCACCGCCACATACTAATTGAACAAACTCTCCACCGAAAGCATTGACAAGTTTTTTCCTAATGGCTGATAAAATCGTTTGATCTAATAGTGGAATTTTCAAAATCCAATGGATAGTTGGTTTAGCAATCATTGGTTGAATTTGCTTCTTGTAAATTTTCTCAATAATTAAAGGAACCAAGAAAATTACATTAGGTTTCACTTCATCAAAAGCTTTCAATAAAATTTTTGGTGAAGGAATTTTACCAAGAAAATGCACATGACAACCAACACAAGTAGTTGTTAAGAAGTCAAATGCACAACCGTAAGAGTGCGCTAAAGGTAAAAAAGAAATAATTCTGTAGCCCTCCTGGATAATGCCGGTTCCTAAAGCAAAAGTTATATTACCAGCTAATGCATTACCACTGGTCATAACACCCTTACTGAATCCCGTAGTACCTGAAGTATAATTGATAGATACTAATTCGGTATTATCTTTCTTGATATAGCGAACATGATCTTTGGTGAAACCTTGTGGATAAGCATCTCTAAATAAGGTTTCTATAACTTCAATTTTCAATTTTGATTTATCTAAAGCTGGACTTGAAACTGCTTCGACTTCCTCGGCATTTTCCCCATTCTTTTCTATTATAGCAAGACAATCAAAATTATTAAGTGAAAAGACTGCTTGAATGGTTTTAAGTTTCTCTTCTTCAAGGTTTTCCCAAATATTATCACTCACAAACAACAATTTGGATTCAGAGTGATTTGATATATGATGCACATCATTGGGATTAAAATCCTGTAAAATAGGAACAACTATAGCTCCATAAGTCACAGTAGCCAAATAAGTTATAGCCCAATTTGCATTATTGCGACCAATCAAAGCAATATGATCATTGGGTTGAATATTACATTCTTGAAATAAAAGATGCACTTTCGCGATTTGCTTGGCAACCTCTGCATAAGTAAGAGATGTATCCTCACCATAATTACTGTAAGCTGGTAGATCCCAATACTTTTTGAATGCGTTCTCAAACAATTCAATAAAGTTTTCTTTAATCATGATAAATAATTTATTGATAATTTATGGCGACAAAATTACATCTTTTTTGCACAAAACCAAAGAAAGTGTGTAATTTCTCTTTCGTTTTCATAAAAAGCCATGTATATACATTTAAAATAAGCAAGTCTACATAAAAAAATTTTATAAAATTGCCATTCAGAATTATAATTGTAATTTTGCAACTTATTAAAAATTTCTTTCAATGAAAATCTCTTATAACTGGTTAAAAGACTATATTAATTTAGACATTCCCGCTGAAGAATTAAGTATTATCCTGACATCCATTGGATTGGAGGTAGGTGGACTTGAGCAAGTACAAACTATTAAAGGTGGTATGGAGGGTTTGGTTGTGGGTGAAGTTATTACTTGTTCCAAACATGAAAATGCTGATCAGCTTTCGGTTACTACTGTGGATGTAGGTGAGGCTGAACCTTTGCAAATTGTTTGCGGTGCTCCTAATGTTGCAGTCGGACAAAAAGTTATAGTTGCAACCATAGGTACTACTTTATATAGTGAAGATCAAAGCTTTAAAATCAAACGTTCAAAAATTCGTGGGGTAGAATCTTTCGGAATGATTTGCGCTGAAGATGAAATTGGCATTGGAACAAGTCATGAGGGTATTATAGTGTTACCCGAACAAACAGCCGTAGGCACATTAGCCAAAGATTATTACGATATTTCAGATGATTATCTATTTGAAATTGATATCACTCCAAATCGCAATGATGCCACTTCGCATTATGGTGTAGCCCGCGATTTAGCTGCCTATTTTGCTATTCGTGATCCTAAAATACAATTAACTCAACCTGATATCTCTGGTTTTAAAGTAGATAATACAGCATCGAATATTCCAGTAATCATTGAAAACGAAAAGGCTTGTCCACGTTACTCTTCTTTAACCATCTCAGGCGTGGAAGTAAAAGAATCACCACAATGGTTAAAGGACAGATTAAATATTATTGGTTTGCGACCTATCAATAATATTGTAGATATAAGTAATTATATTTTGCATGAAACCGGTCACCCACTACATGCCTTTGATGCAGACAAAATAAAGTCTAAAGAAGTCAGGGTAAAGACTTTACCTGCCGGAACAGCTTTTACAAGTTTGGATGGGGAAGTACGTAAATTGGGTGCTGAAGACTTGATGATTTGTGATGCAAATGAACCTATGTGTATAGGTGGGGTGTTTGGTGGTATTGATTCAGGGGTTACGGCATCAACTAAAAACATCTTTTTAGAAAGTGCTTATTTTAATCCGGTCAGCATACGCAAAACGTCAAAATTGCACGATTTGCATACCGACGCCTCCTTTAGATTTGAAAGGGGATGCGATCCTTCCAACACTGTCAATGTACTGAAACGCTGTGCTTTATTAATTCAAGAAATAGCCGGAGGTAAAATTTCCAGTGAAATTAGCGACTTATATCCTAATCCTATCAAGCCATTTGAAGTCAATCTATCTTTTGAAAAAGTAAATAGCTTAATAGGTAAAAATATTGAAAAAGCTACTGTTAAGAAAATAGTAGAAGCTTTAGAAATGAAAATTTTGGAAAGCAATGATGAAGCTCTACTGTTACAAGTCCCAACCTACAGAGTAGATGTTCAGCGAGATGTGGATGTAATTGAGGAGATATTGAGGATTTATGGGTATAATAATGTGGAAACCGGACATAATTTAATTTCGGCTTTAAGTTATAGTAGTAGGCCTGACAGCCATGCTTTACAACAAATAATAGCTGATCAATTATCAGCTCAAGGTTTCTATGAAATCATGAATAACTCCTTGAGTAAGGGTGCATATTATCAGGATTTATCGACTTTTTCAGCAGGGCAAAACGTAAAAATCATCAATGCTTTGAGCAATGATTTGAATGTAATGCGTCAGACTTTACTATTTGGCGGTTTGGAAAGTATAGCCTATAATATTAATAGAAAAAATGCAGACATTAAATTTTATGAGTTTGGTAACTGCTATGAATACTCGTCTGAACGCAAGCCTGAAGCAGATGCACTAACTGCCTATAAAGAATCCTTTCATTTGGGTTTATGGCTAACAGGAAAACAAGAAGATCAATCGTGGTTAAGTCCTAAACAGCAGGAAACGAGCATATTTCAGCTCAAAGCTTATGTTGAAAATATCCTCCAAAAATTAGGAGTGAATTTCTCAAAATTAGTTTATCTGCCTATTGAAAATGAATTATATGCACAAGCTGTGAATATTGAAACTGTTACGGGTAGGCAGCTTGGAGTATATGCCATAGTACATCCAAATATACTTAAGAAATTTGATATTCAGCAGTCTGTATTTTATGCCGATTTCTTATGGGATAATATTTTGAAAGAGCTAAAACGTCATCGAGTTCAATTCAAAGATTTACCCAAGTTCCCCGGTGTAAAAAGAGATTTAGCTTTATTATTAGATAAGGATGTGAGCTTTGCTGCTATTGAAGATTTAGCATTTAAAACTGAAAGAAAACTACTGCAATATGTAAGTCTATTTGATGTATATGAAGGTAAAAATTTGGAAGTTGGCAAAAAGTCCTATGCAGTCAGTTTCTACATTCAAGATAGCAATAAGACTTTGGTAGATGCTGAAATTGATGCCATTATGCAAAAACTTATCAAACAATTTGAGGCTAAATTAGGTGCTAAACTAAGATAATTGTAATCATCTTTAGAGGATAGCCATTCAAGGAATCATCCAACAAATACTAAATTTCTTGCAAGGCTTTTAGGCAACGGGTAAGTCCATCTTCCCAGTGTGCAATTCGTAAATTATAGGTAGTTTTTACCTTTTGCTTATTTAGAACGCTATAAAAAGGACGGGTAGCCTTGACCGGATAATCCTTACTTTCAATAGCTTGCACTTGGGTATCTATACCTGCCAATTTAAAAATGGCACAAGTAAAATCATACCAACTACATACCCCCTCATTAGAGAAATGATAAATACCCGGTATTAATTGTTCAGATGTGATGATTTGTAGTAGCCCTTGGGCCAAATCAGCAGCATAAGTAGGTGTACCAATTTGGTCAAAAACAACATTCAAACTATCGCGTTCACGACCTAAGCGCAGCATAGTTTTCAAGAAATTATTTCCGAAAGAAGAGTATAGCCATGCAGTACGAACTATGATAGCATTAGGGCAAACATGTAGTAATAATTGTTCCCCATCCGCTTTGGACTGACCATAAACACCTGTTGGGGAAGTGATTATATCCTCGGTATAAGGTAAATACGACTTACCATCAAACACATAATCAGTAGAGATATGTACCATTTGAGTTTGGTGGCGTGCAGCAGCTTTACCCAAATAGCCTACTGCATCCCTATTGATTTTATAGGCTAAATCCGGTTCGTCTTCAGCTTTATCAACGGCAGTATATGCGGCACAATTAACTAAAAAATCAGGCTTATGCAAAGCTAAAAACGCTTCAACCGCAGCTTCATCACTTATATCCAAATCTTCAATGTCTACAAAAATAAATTGAAGGTTGGTGTACTTAGGAGCTAAGATTCTCAGCTCATTACCAAGCTGTCCATTAGCACCCGTAACTAACACCGATTGAGCAGTTTGTACCTTTTGCATAGTCTAAAAATTCATTATAGCTTCTTGAAAATTTGGAAATTGTTGATCCTTTAAAGAAACAATCATCTCCTCAGCAGGTAGTTTCCAATCAATATTCAAAGAAGCATCATTATAAAGAATACCACCTTCAGCAGCTTGATTATAAAAATTATCACATTTATAGGAAAAAATTGCCTCCTTGCTTAAAACAGAAAAACCATGAGCGAACCCTCTTGGAATAAGGAATTGTAATTTATTTTCTGCACTTAGTTCTACGCCAAACCATTCACCGAAAGTGGGAGAATCTTTGCGTAAATCGACTGCCACATCCCAGACTTTTCCGTAAGTAGCTGTAACTAATTTCGATTGGCTGTGTGGATGTAGTTGATAGTGCAAACCCCTTACTACTCCATAGGTTGACTTGGATTGATTATCCTGACAAAAATCCAAGTTTATACCTGCTTGTTGATAAGATTGGCGATTATAAGTTTCAAAAAAATGTCCACGCTCATCTTGAAAAATACGTGGCTTGATAATGATTAAATCCTGAATAGGTGTTTGAATAATTTCCATTTACAATCTGATATTGGTGTTGAAGTCGACTTAGCGACTTGTTTTCTGAGCTATTTTAATTAGGTATTGTCCATAGTGGTTATTCTTCAAAGGCTCAGCTAATTGTAGTAATTGTGCTTGGTTTATATAACCATATCTGTAAGCAATTTCCTCTAAACAAGCCACTTTCAAACCTTGTCTATTTTCTATGGTTGCAATAAAATTTGAAGCTTCCAACAAGCTATCATGCGTGCCTGTATCTAACCAAGCCATGCCTCTACCCATAATTTTCATGGAAAGACGTTCTTCTTCAAGATATAGCCTATTCAAATCAGTAATTTCCAATTCACCCCTTTTAGAAGGTTTTAAAGATTTAGCTTTTGCAACCACATCATTGCTATAAAAATACAGGCCTGTCACTGCATAATTTGATTTAGGATTGGTCGGTTTTTCCTCTAAACTCAAAACTTTTCCTGCTTCATCAAACGCTGCAACACCGTATCGCTCAGGGTCATTCACATAATATCCAAAGACGATAGCACCATCTTTCAACTGAGCAGATTCACGTAAAACACGAGAAAAATCATAGCCATAAAAGATATTATCTCCTAAAATCATACACACATTATCATCACCGATAAAATCTTCACCAATAATAAAAGCCTGCGCCAAGCCATCTGGAGAAGGCTGAATAGCATATTGCAAACGAATACCTAAATCACTACCATCACCTAAAAGATTTTCGTAGAGATGTATATCTTGGGGCGTAGAAATAATTAGAATTTCTTTGATTCCGGCCAATAACAATACTGATAAAGGATAGTAAATCATGGGTTTATCATACACCGGAATGATTTGTTTTGAAATACTTTTAGTAATGGGATAAAGACGTGTGCCGGCACCACCAGCGAGAACAATTCCTTTCATGGATAATTATTTTTGTTAGTTGTTCGTACTTATGAAGATAACGAACACAAAGTTAATAAATTATTCCAAATCGAGTTTCCCTTCCGCATAAGCATGATAGTATTTGGTCAGTAATACCAAGTATTTACTAATCTCTTCTTGCGATTTTAGCGTTTCTTCGGAAATCTCTTTCTTTTGCAATTTCAGCATCAATATGCCGTATTGGAAAGTCAGACAAAGCTCTATATCCGTCATGCCCGCATCCGATCTCTTTCTAAACTGATCGATGATGGGCAATACATGAATATATTTTGCATTATAGGCAGGGACACGTTCAGAGGCATATATCAGGTAATGAAAATCCTCCAAATCAGCTACAATATTGTCATTAATTTGCAGATGTCCTTTTTCCATAATATTCTCTCTACGCATCATCTCTATGATATTTTCATACCATTCAACAATGTTTGCATATTCGGTCTCATTTTCTACCGGAAGTTGATTGATAACAGCGGTTGTTATCACCTCCATATCAAACTTCATAGCACGTAAAATATCCTCTACTTGCCACATATACAACAGGTATTCAACTATATTGGTTTGTTTTAAATAAGAGGCTATTTTCATAAAAAGTCATTGTAAGATAAACAATTATTAATCATCAAAAAAAACAGGTTCAAAAAAATCATCCAAATCACGTCTTTCCTTTTTGGTAGGGCGACCAGTACCTCTGGCGCGTCTTCCTTCAGCGGCAATTTTACCCAATTCATGTAGTTCAATTTGGTCGGGGGTAGTCACATCCAACAAAAAATTAGGGACTAATTTAGCACCTACCCTATTCGGAGTAATCGCAATGATTTCATAGGAAAATAGTACGAGACTCTGTTTAACTTGCACAATATCTCCTACCTGCACCAATCTTGAAGGTTTAACTTCTACACCAGCAATAAGAATCCTCCCTTTCCGACAAGCTTCAGCAGCTAATGAGCGCGTTTTAAAAAGACGCACTGTCCAAAGCCATTTATCTATTCTAATCTCGGTAGTCATATTTTCAAATAGAACACTAAACTATAAAGTAAAGGAATTGGGAAGGGATCATTTATTATTATACTGATTCATTGTATATTGTATACCGGAAAGACAAAAACTTTGAATCATTTCCACTGCTTGATCGACCCTGGCTTGCAAAGCATTATTTTCCTCATCCGTAAATTTCCCAAGCACATATTCCACTTGATTTCCTTTAGAGAAATTCCCACCTATACCAAATCGTAAGCGTGGGTATTGCTGACCAATCAGGTCTTGTATGCTTTTCAGACCATTATGTCCTGCATCAGAACCTTGTATTTTCATTCTCAACACACCAAAAGGCAAAGCGATATCATCCACAATAATCAGCAAATTTTCAGGCTGAATTTTTTCTTTATTAAGCCAATATCTTACGGCATTACCGCTTAAATTCATGAAAGTAGAGGGTTTTAGCATAATTAGGATACGCCCTTTCAAGCGTGTTTTCGCAATAAATCCATAACGCTTATCCTCAAAAACAACATTGGACACCCTTGCAAGAGCATCCAATACTGTGAATCCTATATTGTGTCGGGTATCCTGATAATCCGGACCTATATTTCCAAGTCCTACAATCAGATACTTCATATCACTATTATTCTGCTGTTTCTTCAGTAGCTTCTGTAGCTTCTGTATCAGTTTCAAGTTCTTCATCACTTTCCATACCTGCAGCACTATGAGCGGCACGTGTTAATTTAACTTGACAAATTACAGCATTTACGTGGGAAAGAATTTCTAATTTGTCTACTGAAATATCTCCAACTTGAATAGATTTACCTAAATCTAATTTCGTTACGTCTATCACAATATTTTCAGGAAAATCGGTATAAATACCTTTAACTTTCAACTTACGTAATTGTAGGTTTAATTTACCCCCTGCTTTCACACCGCTTGCTAAACCTTGCAACTTCACAGGAATCTCCATAGCCACTGGTTTTTGCTCATTGATTTCCAAAAAGTCAACATGCATTAGAAGCTCTTTTACCGGATGAAACTGCAATTCTTTAACTATGGCCTTGGTATTCTTATCACCTATGGTTAAATCAACGATGAATACTTCCGGTGTGTAAATTAATTTCCTGATATCAGCTTGTGAAACTGTAAAATGTACATTCTCACCAATTCCATATAATACACAAGGAATATTGTTAGCTGAACGAATAGCTTTAGTTGATTTTTTACCAACTTCTTGACGAATTTCTCCTTTTAATGCAAATGTTTTCATTTAAAATTTATTTGTGTTACTCAAAATTTTAGCATTGATTATTAAGTGATTAGTTGCTAAATTTCCCATCACACTTTTCTTTTAAAAAGCGGTGCAAAGATAATTCAATAAATCGAAATAACAAAGAGTTGACGGTCTAATTCCTGAATCGGAAAAAACTCTTAACTTTGTAGGTTGTTTTATTTTTAAGATATGAATTTTTCAAAAGATATAGATACAGAAAGAATAGAAGCTACCGAATGGATAGAAGTTAGGGGAGCCAGGGCACATAATTTAAAAAATATTGCGGTCGATATACCGCGTAATGCCTTGACTGTGATAACCGGACTAAGCGGAAGTGGTAAATCTTCTTTGGCCTTCGACACTATTTATGCTGAGGGACAAAGGCGTTATATAGAGACTTTTTCAGCTTATGCGCGTAGTTTTTTAGGGAACTTGGAGCGTCCGGATGTAGATGAAATACATGGTTTGAGTCCTGTGATTTCCATAGAACAAAAAACTACCAATAAAAATCCTCGTTCTACCGTCGGCACCACCACTGAAATATATGACTTCCTACGTTTGTTATATGCCCGTGCAGGTATAGCGTATTCTTACGAAACAGGTGAAAAAATGGTAAAGTATTCGGAGGAACAGATTGTAAATCTGATACTTAAGCAGTATAACAATGAGAAAATTGCCATACTTGCGCCTTTGGTAAAAGGGCGGAGAGGACATTACAAAGAGCTGTTTGAAACCAACAGAAAAAAGGGTTATTTGCATGTACGTATAGATGGAATAATTCAGGAAATCACTGATGGAATGAGGGTTGACCGATACAAAATACATGATATTGAGTTGGTTATAGACAGGATGACGGTGAGGGATAAGAACCGGCAGCGCCTTACCGAGACTTTGAAAAATGCTATGCATCAAGGTGGAGGTGTAATAATGGTTTTGAATACAAACACTAATCAAGCTAAGTATTTTAGTAAGTTATTGATGTGCCCAACAACGGGTATTTCCTATAATGAACCTGCCCCGCATCATTTTTCTTTTAACTCGCCGCAGGGAGCGTGTCCTACTTGCAATGGATTGGGCTATGTACATGAAATAGATATGGAGAAAATTGTTCCTGATCCATCTATTAGTATACACAGAGGTGCCATCATACCTTTAGGAAAGTACAAAAACAGCATGATTTTTTGGTTGATAGAGGCCATTTTAGAAAAATATGAATGTGATATTAAAATGCCTATCAATACTATTCCGGAAGATGCCATGCATGAAATTATGCATGGAAGCACTGTAAGTTTAAATATTAAAAATCAATCGCTTGGTAATTCCAATTATTATGAAAATTTTGATGGTATAATCAAGTATATAGAAATGCAGCAGGAGAGCACAGCATCTGCCACTGAGCAAAAATGGGCTAATCAATTTTCTAAAAAGAATATTTGTCCTGCATGCCAGGGCGCTAAATTAAATAAGGAATCCTTACATTTTAAAATCCACGATAAAAATATTGCTGAATTAGCATCCATGGATATTGATGAACTTTATGCTTGGATTAAGGGTGTGGATCAATACCTTACAGACCGGCAAAGGACTATTGCTACTGAAATTTTGAAAGAAATCAGTCTACGTTTGGAGTTTTTAAGCAATGTGGGTTTGAATTATTTATCTTTAAACAGAAGAACGCAATCCCTTTCCGGAGGGGAAAGTCAGCGTATTCGATTGGCTACACAAATAGGTACGCAATTGGTCAATGTGCTATATATTTTGGATGAGCCCAGCATAGGTTTACATCAAAGAGATAATGAAAAATTGATACATTCTTTGAAACAATTACGCGACACGGGCAATTCCATTATCGTAGTGGAACATGATAAAGAAATGATGCTCTCAGCCGATTATATCATAGATTTAGGTCCGCATGCCGGTCGCTACGGAGGACATGTTGTTTTCGCCGGTAACCCCGATGAATTAAGGCAATCTGACAGTCTGACTGCACAATATCTCAATGGCAAAGAGGAAATTCAAATACCTGAAGTTTACAGGAAAGGCTCTGGGAAATTCTTGACTATCAAGGGTGCTCAAGGCAATAATTTAAAAGGAATAGATATTAGTTTTCCTTTGGGGAAAATGATTGCTATCACCGGCGTTTCCGGAAGTGGTAAATCGACCATTATCAATGAAACTTTGCAGCCAATTTTGAGTCAGCATTTCTACCATTCCTTGAAAGATCCTCTATCCTATCAATCCGTTGAAGGTATAGAGCATGTGGATAAGGTCGTGGTGGTCGATCAAGCACCTATTGGTCGAACTCCGCGCTCCAATCCTGCAACTTATACAGGCGTTTTTACTGATATTCGTAACTTATTTGTAAGTTTACCCGAATCAAAAATCAGGGCTTATAAACCGGGTAGATTTTCTTTTAATACTTCTGGTGGTCGCTGTGAAGTATGTAAAGGAAATGGCTATAAGACCATAGAAATGAACTTCTTACCCGATGTACATATCAAATGTGAAAGTTGTGGTGGCAAGCGTTACAACAAAGAAACTTTAGAAATTAGATTTAAAGGAAAATCTATTGCGGATGTATTGAATATGACTATCAATCAGGCTGTAGATTTCTTTGAAAATCAACCTGCTATTCTTAAGAAAATCAAGACTTTAAAGGAAGTTGGTTTAGGCTATATTAAATTGGGACAATCCAGTACTACCCTTTCCGGAGGTGAAAGTCAGCGTGTGAAATTAGCAACAGAATTGGCCAAAAGGGATACGGGTTGTACCATGTTTTTATTGGATGAGCCTACTACAGGATTACATTTTGAAGATATACGTGTACTTTTAGAGGTTTTAAACCGTTTAACTGACAGGGGAAATACCGTTATCATTATTGAACATAATATGGATGTGATAAAATCTTGTGATTATATTATTGATATTGGTCCCGGAGGTGGTAGAGCGGGCGGTTTGATAGTGGGACAAGGCACTCCTAAGGAGTTAGCAGCTAATAAAAACAGTGAGACCGGCAGGTATTTAAAGAAGGAATTGAATCTTTAATGCGTATCTATGCAGGAAATTATCAAATATATCTTGAATTTTTTAGTAGGTAGATACCTTACGGAAGATGCTTGTAATTTTATAGGCTATACTGCTGATAATAAGCAATTTCAAGATTATCGCATAGTGATTATACCCTCCGATTTTTTCAATGAAGATATTTATGGTACGCAAGCAAGTCTACCTCAATTGCCTTTGCAGCAATGGGAAGGATTGCCTATACTTTTTGGGAAACCAAGGACCGAAACTATCGATGGGACTTTGGTCATACATGCAGATTTGGTAGCAAGTTCCTATTTTTTGATTACTCGCTATGAAGAAATGGTGCGAAAGGACATCAGGGACCATCATCATCGATTTCCCGGAAGGGAGTCTTTGCCTTATAGAGCGGGATTTATACATCTGCCCATCATTGAATTATGGGCTAAGGTTTTAGCTGAAAAATTAGCATCAACAGGTGTCAATATTCAAGAAATTCCACCACAAATTAGCAAAGTCTATTTAACTCATGATGTAGATTTAATCAGCCGTTTTCGTAGTTCACGTGGATGTTTATCTGCTTTCGCAAAAGCATATAAAGAGCCTCGAAACATCCAACAAGCATTGCGTAGTTTTTTCTGTGGATTGGAAAAAGATCCTTGGTATACTTTCCCTTGGTTGTTTCAATTAGCGAAACCACTGACCAATAAAGTAGGGAAAGATAGATGCGAAACCGTAGTCTTTCTAAGAAGTAGAACGGGTACCATCCAAGAAGATTTACCCGTAGCACGATTGCATAGCAGAGATTATCAGCAATTGATAGCCCTTACCAAAGAGCATCAGCACAACATAGGTTTGCATGCCAGTTATCAAGCCGGATGCAATCCATCATTGATTGCTGAGGAAAAGTATAACTTGGAAAAACATGTAGGAAAGCCTATCCTTTACAATAGAAATCATTTCCTAAACAATAGAGATCCAGATGATTTTAGAGCCTTGATTGATAGTGGCATCACTGATGATTTTACGATGGGATATGCGGATATGGCAGGTTTTAGATTGGGAACAAGTCGTACTGTACAATGGATAGACCCTATTAAAAAAGAACTTACTCACTTAAAATTGCATGGTTTAAACATCATGGATCTTAGTTTAAGTGACAAGCGATATATGCATTTAAATGCAACAGAAGCTTTGGCATATGCTAAGCAAATCATAGATATTATCAAGGAAGTAGGTGGAGAAATTAATTTACTATGGCATAATAATTCAGTTGCTTTGGATAATAATTCATATCACAGCGCTTTGTATCAGGATATATTAAGCTATTTGCAAACTAAATTTTAAGGGATGGCAAAACGGATTTTAATGGCAGTCAATAATGATTTGGTAACAGATCAGCGGGTGATGAAAGTTTCTCAAAGCTTAATGGATGCAGGTTATGACATCTTTTTAATTGGTAGAAAGCGTTCAAATACGATAGCTTATCAATCCAATTTTCCTCATAAAAGATTCCGTTTGTTTTTCAATAAAGGCTTTTTGTTCTATGCCGAAATGAATATACGTTTATTCTTTTATTTACTTTTTGCACAAGCAGATATTATTTATGCCAATGATACAGATACCTTAGCTGCTTGTTTTTTAGTTTCAAAAATTAGAAGAAAAGCATTGGTATTGGATGCACATGAGTTATTTCCAGAGACCCCTGAAGTGCAGGATAGGCCTTTTGTAAAGAGGGTTTGGACAAAAATTGAAGATTGGATTTTCCCTCATTTAAAATATGCTATCACAGTTTGTGATTCCATAGCCAAGCATTATCATGAAAGATATGGCATAAGGATGTCGGTGGTAAGAAATGTTCCCAGATTATCAGATGCTCCTGATATCACTAAGCGTAGAATAACGATAGAGAACAAAAAAATCATTCTCTATCAAGGTGCTGTCAATATGGGACGTGGATTAGAATGGGTGATAGATGCTATGCCTTATATCAAAGATGCCGTTTTATACATTATAGGTGATGGAGATGTAGAAGCAGAACTAAGGCAAAAGGTAAAAAAAGCATCTTTAACTGAAAAAGTTATTTTTCATGGCAGGGTTCCCGGAGATGAAGTGCAAAGTTATACTACATCGGCTGATATAGGTTTATGTTTGTTGGAGCAAAAGGGGCTAAGTTATTATTACTCACTACCTAACAGGGTTTTTGCTTATCTGCATGCCCATGTACCTATTTTGGCAAGTCCGTTTCCGGAGATAGTGCAAATCGTACAAAAGCATCAAACGGGCGTATTAACTGACAATTACGAACCCAAGGCTTTAGCAGCAACTATACAGGCAATGCTTGATAATCCGATGGATACAAAGCATTTTGATTTACTCAAAAATGACTATTCTTGGGAAGAAGAATCTAAGGTGTTGATTGACCTTATGAAACAGGTCAAAAGGTAAAAATTGATAGTTTTTACCTTTTGCATAGTCTGTATAGTGATGAATATTGGTATCTTCGCAGGCAGATATGAAAATTAATGATGTCATATATTGTCACATAATTGTACTCTTATATTTATTATTTACGAGTATAAATACTTATGCAGTACCTGCTACCCCCTACCCTATAAGCATTACTCAACCTGATGGCAGCAAGCTCACTATTTTTCTGAAAGGTGATGAACATTTTAGTTATAGTCTAACGGAAGACGGTTATCTTATTGAGCAAGCTACAGATGGGTTTTATCATTATGCTATTTTAAAAGAAAATGGTGCCATACAAAGTACGCAAACAAGGGTTAAACCTATTAATAAAAGGACTTTGGCTGAAAAAGAACTACTTAAAAATCAAGAAGCATTTCCTGATTTAGGTAGATTTATTCGCAAGCAAAAAATTGCTAAATCCATTGAAGCAACGCAGGCTATACAAAGTTTTCCTAAAATTGGTTCTCCAAAATCCTTAGTTATCTTGGTTAATTTTCAAGATGTTCAATTTGTAACGCCCAATCCGCAAGAAGCATTTTTCAATTTATTAAATGAAGAAGGATATAGTAAAAATGGAGCTACCGGTTCAGCGAAAGATTATTTTTATGCCGCATCTAACGGCATTTCTTCTCCTAATTTTGTAGTGGTAGGTCCATATACTTTGCCGGAAAACATGGCTTATTATGGTTCCAATGACAATGGTGGTGAGGATATTCGTCCACGAGAAATGATAGCAGATGCATGTCTGACAGCCCATATTCATGGAGTAGATTTCACACAATTTGATAGTGATGGAGATGGCATCGTGGATAATGTGTTCGTTTATTATGCAGGTTATAATGAAGCTGAAGGTGGTTCAAAAAACTCCATCTGGCCACATAGATGGTATTTGGAGGAACCTTTAGCAGTAGGAGATGTCAAGGTTTCCGGCTATGCTTGTAGCTCTGAATTGAGGGGAAATAAAGGAGATAATATGTGTGGTATCGGGACTTTCGCTCATGAGTTTGGACATGTGTACGGACTTCCGGATTATTATCCTACTAATGGAGCAAATCACCACACCCTTTCGCAATGGAGTATTATGGACTCAGGGGCTTATTTGAATGAGGGACGAACACCTCCAACTTATAGTGCTTATGATAGGTTTTATTTGGGATGGTTGAGACCAACTTTATTGTCTATGCCGCGCTATGTCAGCATTCCCGATTTAGAGGATTTCAATCAAGCTTATTTGATTAGTTCGGAAGAAACACATAATCTTAAAGGAAAAAATCCTCAACCAAAGGAGTTTTTTATGTTGGAAAACCGACAAAAAACTGGCTGGGATTCCTTTTTACCCAATAGCGGCATGTTGATTACACGCATCAATTTTAATCAATCGAACTGGATAGATAATGCACCAAATAATGTAGAAAATGCTATGGGCGTTGATTTGATTGAAGCTGACGGCATAGCCGGTACAGGCAGTCTAAAAGGTGATCCTTTTCCAGGAAGCGCAAACATTACAAGCTATACTCCTGTATTAAACGATGGTAGTATACTTCACAAACCCATCACTAATATTCAAGAAATTGGAGCAATAATTCAGTTTGATTTTATGGGTGGTGGCGTTTCACCGAAACTCACTACTAATCAAAATTTGCTAAATCCTTTTTTGACGCAAGTGGGAAAGCCTTCGGAAACGCAAGATTTTACGGTTGCTGGTACAGGTTTGAAGTCTAATATATATATAGGTTTCTCTTTCAATGCTAATTTTGAAATGAGAGTAAAAGAAAGCATGGATACGCTTTGGAGTAAATCTTTGGAACTCATTGCAACAGATTCCATAGTTCTACCTACCACTATCTCAATACGTTATAATCCGCAAACAGCTTCTTTAGATGATGTCGATTATGATTATTTGTTTGTAGCATCTGATCAGGCAGATTTTCAACAGACGGTCATCAAGGGTATTTCCACACCACCTTTATTGAACGCTCCGCAGGTGGTTCGTACCATAGAAACAAACTCTATTCGCTCTTACACAGCGAGTTGGGAAGCAGTGGAAAATGCTACAGGATATTACCTGACTGCTTTCAATACCGCAGCAGAAACTAATTTAGAGCATATAGATGATTGGATTCAAGCTTTGACGGAAGATTTAATTGATAATTTTACAGAAAATACTACGGAAGATATTCAATTGGATGCGTATAATCTTTGGACAACAGACACATCCATGGAAATTGAATTATTAATTCCCGGAAGGTCATATTTCTATTTTGTGAAAGCCAGTGACAAAGCATATAACCTTAATAATACCATTAAATATGAGAATATTACAGCTGCTTCGGAAATAGTAAATGTAATACTTAGCAAGGAAAATATTGTCCAAATCAACAATAAAAAACAAAGTCTATACGTGTTTATAGATGCTCATAAAAATATCATTTTAGATAGAGGAGAACATTATACAACTGACGACAAAGTCTATATTTACAATCTTAGCGGTGAATTAATTCAAGAAATTACTACCACAGAAAGGATGATATTGATTGAAGGTTTGAAGCCGCAACAAGTGTATATTATCAGAACTGCAAAACAAGCTATTAAGGTTGGGCATTGATAAACTTAAGATTTTGTACCAATAAAAAAGGGACAATCATGACTGATTATCCCTTTTTCTATAAAATGCTTTTAAGCTTATTTTTTTGCACCACGATTTCCGTAACGGCTCATAAACTTATCAACCCTACCTGCTGTATCCACTAAATTAGTTTTACCAGTGTAAAATGGATGAGAAGTATTGGAAATCTCAAGTTTATACAATGGGTAAGTTACACCGTCAATATCTACGGTTTCTCTCGTGTTCACTGTTGAGCGCGTAATAAAAGTATCACCATTAGACATATCTCTAAACGCTACAAGACGATAATTATCCGGATGAATTTCGCTTTTCATATCTTTAAATAGTTTTAAATCTTTAATTTGGCTTGCAAAGATACGACTATTATTCTTATTAACCAAAATTATTTTTGAAGATTTCCTTACGGAAGTTGAATTTGCTCCGGATAAACAATATCCACCAAATATAAACCATGTGGTGGCACGGATGCACCGGCTTTGCAACGGTCTTTGGCTTCAATAATATCACAAAATTCTTGTACACTTATTTTGTGCCTTCCAACTTCCAAGAGCGTCCCTACTATGGCTCTAACCATATTCCGCAAGAATCTATCTCCTTGAATTTCAAACACCCATTCATCATGCTCCTGCTTCCACAAGGCTTTAGTAAGCACACAATTATTGGTCTTGGCATCTGTATGCAACTTACTAAAACTGGTAAAATCGGTATAGTTCAAGAGCTGTTGTGCAGCGACATTCATCAATTCAAAATCTAAAGGATGATACATTCTAACCGACAATAGTTCTTTAAAAACATCCTTTTGGAAATGTATTCTATACTCATACGAACGCGCTAAGGCATCAAAGCGCGCATGTGCATCAGCTTGAACGGGATAGATTTTTTGAACAGCAATATCCTTAGGCAATATACTATTCATCTTACGAAGATATTCCTCTGAGGATAAGTCGGTTTGAGAACTATCGAAATGAGCAATCATTTTCTTTGCATGCACTCCCGCATCAGTCCTACCAGCCCCTACCAATTCAATATTTTCCCTTAGTAGGGTCTGCAATGCTTGCGTAAAAACTTCCTGTACAGTAATACTATTGGGTTGAATTTGCCAGCCACTATAGGCCAAACCATTGTATGAAAACTGTACAAAATATCGCATGCAAAAGAAAAGATTAATGGATATTCAAGCTTATGAGAATAGTTTAGCTATTCTTTCTGCATAATGATCTTCTAAAACATTGCGTTTAATTTTCAAAGTTGGCGATAAAAATCCATTGGGTTGTGTCCATTCTTCGTCCACTAACTGCCAACGTTTTACCTGCTCAAACTCACCAAATAAAGCATTGTATTTTTTCACTTCTTCTTCATATCTCTTATGCACATCTGCATGAAGCACCATTTCCTTATGGGTAGTATAAGGAATATTATTAGCCTTACACCATGATTTTAAATAGGTAAAATCAGGAGAAATTAGGGCTGCCGCAAATTTTTGATTTTCACCCAGGACTATCATATTATCTATAAAAGGAGATTCTGTGAATTTAGATTCAATAGCTTGAGGATTTACATATTTTCCAAAAGAAGTTTTAAAAATACTCTTCAATCTGCCGGTTACAACCAACTGCCCTTCCGGTGTGAATTTACCGGTATCGCCGGTATGCAACCAACCATCTTTATCAATCACTTCAGCAGTCAGTTCAGGATCACGATAATAACCCAACATCACATTGTGACCACGACATAAAATCTCATCCCTTTCGCCTAATTTTACTTCAACACCAGGAAGCGGAGGTCCTACAGTACCAAATTTTCTTCCGTGTTTACCACGCTGACTAACAGCAATAACCGGAGAAGTCTCACTTAATCCATAGCCTTCAAACACCGGCATACCAATGGCTGAAAAGAAAGAACCCATATGGGATTGCAAAGAAGAACCACCGGAAACAACTATATCAAAATTACCTCCGAGTGCTGCTCTCCACTTAGCATAAATCAATTTATCAGCTAATTTCAATTGTAGTCTGTACCACCAACTATTCCCTTCTAATTGATATTTCTTGGCTAATTCAAATGCCCAATAATAAATAGTTCGCTGTATAAAAGACAGTTTTTTTCCACTGAGATATAGTTTATCGTAGATTTTCTCCAAGAGACGAGGAACAGCCGACATCATGGTAGGGTTCACTTCCTTGATATTTTCAGCAATGGTACCTAAGCTTTCAGCATAATAAACTGACATGCCCAAATACTGATATAGATACACCAACATACGCTCATAGGCATGGCACAAAGGAAGAAAACTCAAAGTAACCTTACTCCATTTAGCAGGAATCATTTTCACATTCTCAATCTGATTGACTATATTGCTATGTGATAACATCACCCCTTTAGGATTACCGGTAGTCCCTGAAGTATAGATAATTGTAGCCATATCATCAGTCTGAATAACTGATTTCAAAGCTGCCAATTGTTCAGGTTTAGAATTTTCCTTACCTAATTCAATTAATTGTTCTAAGTATTTATAGTTACCATCCTCTTCATCAAACAGATAGATATCTTTTAGCGTTTTCACTTCCGGCAATACCGGCTCAAGCTTACGACGCAAATCCTTACCTTCAATGAAAATAACTTTCATCTCCGCATGGTTTAGGATATATCGATAATCATCCTGACTGATAGTAGGATAAATAGGAATTGATATAGCGCCTATTTGCATAATTGCCATATCCAAAATATTCCATTCAGGGCGGTTACCGCTGACTATACCTACATTATCACCAGGTTTTACGCCTATTTCCAATAAACCATAACTAACATTGTTTACAGCTTCAACATATTCCTGTATGCTTATCTTCACCCATTTTCCAAGTTTCTTACTCGCTAATGCAGCCTCTTGTTCAGGGTAATTTTCAAGATAATGTTCTAATAAATCAAAAATTCGTATTACTTTCATTTGGTAAATAATTAAAATTTTATCTTAATAATTGAATATTTAAAGGTCAAAAGTAAAGAAAAATTCAGGATAAAACGAATTTTAATAAAAAACTTTGACATAATATTAAAATCTATCGCTTAAATAAGACTTTAAAGGCTTCTTCCACCTTGTTTACAGGAATGATTTCCATATCAATTTTTCGGATATTCAATTGCTTTAAATCGAAATCTGGTATCAGCATTTTCTTAAACCCTAATTTAGCAGCTTCTTGTATACGCTGTTCTATGCGCGTAATGGGGCGAATTTCACCCGATAATCCAACCTCGCCTGCCATACAAACTCCTTTGTCAATGGCTATATCCACATTAGAAGAAAGAATAGCTGAAATCACGGCTAAATCTATAGCAGGGTCATTAACTTTAATGCCACCGGCGATATTGAGAAATACGTCTTTTTGTCCTAATTTAAAACCTACACGTTTTTCTAAAACTGCCAATAACATATTCAATCGGCGTAAATCAAAGCCGGTACTTGAGCGTTGTGGTGTACCATAGGCTGCAGTGCTGACCAAAGATTGCACTTCGATAAGGAAGGGACGTACGCCTTCAACAGTAGCAGCAATAGCAACGCCGCTCATGCCTTCATGATTGCGTGATAACAACATCTCGGAAGGATTGGACACTTCTCGCAAGCCGTTTTGACGCATTTCGTATATCCCTAATTCAGCCGTACTACCAAATCTATTTTTGATGGCACGTAAAATACGATACATATAATGCTGATCACCTTCGAACTGCAAAACCGTATCTACTATATGTTCCAAGACTTTAGGTCCTGCAATACTACCCTCTTTATTGATATGACCAATCAGAATAACGGGCGTAGTAAACATCTTACTGTACTTTTGCAATGCCGCAGCGCATTCTCGCACTTGTGAAACCGATCCGGGAGAAGATTCAATGGTCTTTGTAGAAACAGTCTGAATAGAATCTACCACCACTAAATCAGGTTTTAAATTTTGTATATGCACAAAAATTTCCTCTAAAGAAGTCTCACTCAACACATACACATTATTTGCTTGATCCCCAATTCGTTCAGCCCTGAGCTTGATTTGTTTAGCACTCTCTTCACCAGAAATATACAAGATTTTTTTATCCTGCATATTCAAAACCACCTGTAAGACCAAAGTAGATTTTCCAATGCCCGGTTCACCACCTATCAGCACCAAAGAACCAGCTACTAAACCACCACCCAACACTCTATTTAACTCATCAGAGCCTGTATCTATGCGAATTTCCTTACCGGTTTCAACCTCAGCTATCAGTTGGGGTTTTTCCTTATTCAACTGAATACCTGCCAATTGGATATCTTGCTTGCTATCCTTACTTATAACTTCTTCAACATAGGTATTCCATTCACCACAAACAGGACATTTTCCTACCCATTTCGGCGAGTCATTACCACAATTTTGACATACATATACGTGCTTAGTCTTGGCCATGATGATTGTTTTTCTTTTCAGCATCCTTCTCGTAAGCCTCTACAATACGCTGTACTAATTTATGGCGTACTATATCCGACTTATCAAAATTCACACGGGCAACACCATCAATATTTCTCAAAATACTCATGGCATCAATCAATCCTGATTTTTGTACCACCGGCAAATCAATTTGCGTAATATCGCCCGTCACTATCATCTTAGTATTCATCCCCATACGGGTTAAAAACATTTTAAGTTGCAAGCGTGTAGTGTTTTGCGCCTCATCCAAAATTACCACTGCATCAGTCAAAGTCCGCCCCCGCATAAAAGCCAAAGGTGCAATTTGTATGGTGCCATTTTCTAAGTACTCCCTCAATTTCAAAGGAGTAAGCATATCCTGTAAAGCATCATACAAAGGTTGAAGATAAGGATCAATTTTCTCTTTCATATCACCCGGTAGGAAACCTAATTTCTCACCGGCTTCTACGGCAGGGCGACTTAAAATAATTTTTCTGACCTCCTTAGCCTTCAAAGCCCTTACAGCCAAAGCAATAGCAGTATAGGTCTTTCCGGTACCGGCTGGTCCAATAGCAAAAACTAAATCATTTTTCTCAAACTCATTGACTAATAGCTGCTGATTAGGCGTGCGAGCTAAAATAGATTTACCTTTTACACCATGCAAAATCAATTTTGTGTTTTTGACCTCCTTAGGTTCTTCCCCTTTAATTAGCTGAATAATAATCTCTTCCGATAAAAGATTATTTTCCAAACAGTATTGCTCAATAGCCTGTAAATGTCTGATAGCTATCTCAATACTAGCAGAATCACCTTCTATTTTAATAATATTACCGCGGCCGACTATTCTCACTTCCGGAAGAAGATTTTTGAGCAAATTCAGATGTGCATTATTAACCCCATAAAACACAACTATATCTATATGCTCAGAAAGTTCATATATATGTTCCGTCATAGTATGCAATAAGTTAAAGATTTAGGTTGTTTTATCATGAAAAACTCGTATATCATATAAGCATTTATTTTCTATAATTAATGGTCTATAATTTATCAGCTTACTTATTGATTAATAAGCATATAACGGATAGTTTGCCATAGTTTCATTCACTCTTTTCCTTACAGATGCAATCACGGTTTTATCATCTTTATTAGAAAGGACAGTTTCTATCATTTCAGCAATTACCAACATCAAATCTTCCTTCACGCCACGTGTTGTGATAGCAGGCGTGCCCAAACGTATTCCCGAAGTCTGAAAAGGAGAACGACTATCAAAAGGCACCATATTTTTATTACAAGTAATATCGGCTTCCACCAATACTTGTTCAGCCTCTTTACCGGTCAATTCTGGATATTTTGAACGTAAATCCACTAAGATAGAATGGTTTTCAGTACCTCCGGAAATAATTTTAAACCCTCTTGCTTGCAAGGCATCAGACAGTACTTGAGCATTCTTTTTAACCTGTTGTTGATACAATTTATATTCAGGCTTCAACGCTTCTCCGAATGCAACCGCTTTAGCAGCAATTACATGTTGCAAAGGACCACCTTGCGTGCCCGGAAAAACAGCAGAATCTAGGAGTGCAGACATCATTCTGACTTCCCCATTATTGAGTGTTTTTCCCCAAGGATTAGGAAAATCTTCACCCATTAAAATAATACCACCTCTCGGACCTCTTAAAGTCTTATGGGTAGTAGAAGTCACTATATGCGCATGTTTCAAAGGATTATCCAATAAGCCTGCAGCAATTAAACCGGCAGGATGTGCCATATCTACCATAAATATTGCACCTACTTTATCGGCAATGGCACGCATACGTTTGTAATCCCACTCACGTGTATAAGCAGAACCACCACCAATAATCAATTTTGGTTTTTCCTTTAAGGCAATTTCCTCCATTTCGTCATAATCCACCAAGCAAGTATCCTCACGTACATTATAAGGAATAGCTTCGTACAAAATACCGGAACTATTCACCAAAGAACCATGGGATAAATGTCCGCCATGAGCCAAATTCAATCCCATAAATTTATCACCCGGATTCAAACATGCCAATAAAACCGCAGCATTAGCTTGTGCTCCGGAATGCGGTTGCACATTCGCCCAGACTGCACCAAACAGCTCTTTTAGACGGTCGATAGCTATTTGCTCCGACTCATCAACTACCTCACAACCACCATAGTACCTTCTACCGGGATAGCCTTCTGCATATTTATTCGTTAGTACAGAACCCATAGCTTCCATCACTTGATCACTTACGAAATTTTCGGAAGCAATTAGTTCAATACCTTTTAACTGACGTTGTTTCTCACGTTCTATAATATCAAAAATCTGTTGATCTCTATTCATAAATAAAAATTGATTGTTATTTCTTTTTTAAATTAATCTCGTCTTGTAAAATTTCTCTTGTGCAATATCTGCATTTCAACCGTACCGTTCCATCTTCTTGAATAACCTTAAAACGGGTCGGAATGTTCTGATGATTAGTGATACACATAGGATTACCACATTTCACCACATCATACATTTCCTCACCCAACACCAAAGCTCTTTTTTCTACAACTTTATAATCCCTGATAATGTTTAAGCTTGCATTAGGTGCAATCAATGCAATTTTGCTGGTTTCATCTTCCGAAAGGATACGATCGGAAATTTTAATAATGCCTTTTCGTCCTAAACGCTTGCTATCTAAATTATTACCTATAGTTAACAGCTGACCTGAAATCTTCAACTGTAGAATGGAAACAATTTTAAAAACTTTTTCCGCCGGGATATGATCTATCACTGTCCCGTCCTTTAATGCTGCTACTTTGAGTTCTTTTTCCATAATTTACCCTTTGTGCTAATCGTTTATTTTACAGTTTAATACCTTGGATAAAATTGCTTGACGTACATACAGCCCATTTTGAGCTTGTTGGAAATAATAAGCTTTTTCATTCTGATCCACATCCATACTAATCTCATTTACACGAGGAAGCGGATGTAAAATTCGTAGATTGGGCTTGGTGTTTTGTATCATATCATTATGCAAAACATACACATTTTTCACCCTTTCATATTCCATCAAATCCTGAAATCTTTCCTTTTGCACACGCGTCATATATAGAATATCGGCATCATCAAAATTATTATTCAATTCCGTATGTTCTGTAAAGGGTATATTATTTTTCTTACAAAAAATCTTATACTCTTCCGGAATCCTCAGTTCATCCGGAGAAATAAATCTAAAAGTTGGTTTAAAATGCGACATAGCCTCAATCAGCGAATGCACGGTACGGCCATATTTCAAATCACCTACTATACAGATAGTTAGATTCTCCAAAGTTTTTTGGGTTTTCAAAATGGAGTATAAATCCAATAAAGTTTGTGAAGGATGTTGATTGGCGCCATCTCCGGCATTCACAACAGGCACGGGTGAAATCTCAGCAGCATATCTCGCAGCACCTTCCAAGGGATGGCGCATCACTATGGCATCCGCATAGCAACCCACCATATGAATGGTGTCGTTAAGTGATTCGCCTTTAGTTGAACTGGAGGTCGCTGCATCAGAAAACCCGATAACTTCTCCGCCTAATCTTACGACCGCTGTCTCGAAACTCAATCGCGTACGTGTAGAAGGTTCAAAAAAAAGTGAAGCCACTACTTTTCCTTTTAGCAAGCTCCTATCAGGCTTAGCTTCAAAAGCTTTGGCTGATTCAAGAATATCTAAAATATCCTCCTTGCTGTAATCAGTAATTGAAACTAAACTATTGACCATAAATACTGATTTGAATTGATATTAATAAAAAAACCAATATAAATTTATAGGAATTCATATTGGTTTGATATGTTTAATGCTTGTCATAAATACTGAACTAAAATGCCGCAAAGCCAAAGAATATAAGGGATGTATTGCATGCAAACTTAAAAAATTATATTGAAATCGTAGCATATACATTAGATTTTAAAACCTTATTCTTTTCATACATCAACAGCATTTATTGTTATGCTATACAGCTTTGCAAAGGTATTAAAATTCTCCAAATTTTAAAACTATTTTTTCAAAAAACTATGTCTATCTCCACAAGCTTTTCTATACTACTGATTAAATCAGATTTATTACTTAAAGGAACAAACAACTGCATACTACAACTGTCTAAAAATTCTTGTTGAATAATTTCAACTTGGAAATTCTTAATTGCTTGCATAACCGTTTCTATAGCAGGATAATCAAATTGAATATGAATGCGTGAAAGCACATCTTTTTCAACTATAGTAGCTTGATTTAAAGCATCGGCAGCAGCTTCTTTATAAGCAGTTATCAAACCACCCGTACCTAATAAAGTACCACCAAAATACCGCACCACCACTACCAATATATCTGTAAGCTCCCGTGAATTGATTTGTCCCAATATCGGTCTACCTGCTGTTCCCGAAGGCTCTCCATCATCATTCACTCGAAAATCTTCACGCGCACTACCCAACATATAAGCATAGCAAACATGACGGGCTTTATGATGCTCTTTTTTATATTGATTAATCAATTCGGCAATCTCATTTTTATCTTTTGCAGGGTGTGCAAAAGATAAAAAACGACTCCCTTTATCCTTATAAATGCCGGTGCTTACGGATGATATTACGCGATATGATGTCGCCATAAATTCTTATAAAAATTTTAAACTGATAGCGTTTATATCAAAAAAATTTTACCTTTGTCAGGTAATTTTGCCCCAAATTTAGTAAAATTGGCATTAAAAATCAAATATCATGTATGAATCATTGACTGCATTAAATGATGTAAAAATCAACTTCAATGCTGCCGGCATGCACACCATCAATATCATTTTGGCCTTTGTGATGTTCGGCGTAGCACTCGGCATAAAGCCTAAACATTTTACTACTTTATTCACCAAACCCAAATCTTTGATCATAGGATTAAGCTCTCAATTGATAGCTTTGCCTCTACTGACTTTCTTAATAGTAGTGATATTTTATAAGTTTATTCCACCCATGGTAGCTATGGGAATGATATTGGTTGCTGCCTGCCCGGGTGGGAATATCTCCAATTTTATGTCCTCCATCTCCAAAGCCAATACTGAATTATCTGTTGGTCTGACAGCCTCATCGACTTTGTTGTCGGTCTTTACAACTCCCGGCAACTTCGCACTTTGGGGTGGTTTGTATGTAAGGTATATAAACAAACATGCCGCACATGCGCTGCAACCCATTACCATAGACAAATGGCAAATGTTTGAAACCGTTTTCATTCTCTTAGGTATTCCTTTAGTGGTAGGTATTTTATTCGCTTATTTTTTACCAAAATTGACGAGTAAAATTAAAAAACCCATGCAATACTTTTCAATTATTTTCTTTGTATTGATGGTGGTATTGGCGTTTTCAAACAATTTCGAACTATTTATCAAATATATATTCTATATCTTTTTTATCGTATTAATTCATAATGTTTTGGCATTATCAACCGGTTATAGTTTAGCCAGGATTTTTAAACTTAAAGATGCTAATACGCGTACTATTACCATAGAAACCGGCATTCAAAATTCAGGATTAGGATTGGTTTTGCTGTTTAATCCCAAAATTTTCCCTCCCGAATTATTGATAGGAGGTATGTTGTTCGTCACCGCATGGTGGGGTATTTGGCACATCATTTCCGGTCTGGGAATTTCATTCTTTTGGAGTAAAAAGCCTTTGAGAGATTAATTTTTCTGTACTGTTTATTCTAAAGTTTATAGTTGCAATTTATGACCAAAATTTACGAAAACAGCAAGCCTTATTTATTGAGTAAAGCTTATGTTTTATGGACTTTCAAACAATACTACAACAAGGTTATTATTAGAGGATTAGAGCATATTCCCGAAGATGAAGCTGTGATTTTTGCTCCCAATCATCAAAATGCTTTGATGGACGCCTTAGCTATACTTGCTTTACCACCTTTCAAACAACCTAAAGTATTTTTAGCCAGGGCTGATTTATTTAATCTTAAAAAAGCCATCGTAAAATTCATAGCCTTTACCAAGATAATGCCTGCTTTCAGAATCAGGGATGGTTATGAAAACTTATCTAAAAATCAGACATCTTTTGCAACAGCTGACGAGGCATTGCTCAATCATGCAGCCATGTGCATTATGCCCGAAGGTAATCAAGAATTAGATAGAAGAATCAGGCCTTTGGTAAAAGGTATTTTCAGAATAGCGTTCAGTGCACAACAAAAAATGCCGGCAGATAAATCTGTGCATATCATTCCTGTAGGATTAGACTATGAAGATTATGTTAAAAATGGAGATTATATCATCATTAATATTGGCGAATCTATTAAGGTGGCCGACTATATGGCTATCTATAATGAAAACCCTGCGAGAGCAATCAACAGTGTAAAAGATAAATTATTTGAGCAATTAAAAACCTTAACTTTAAACATCCATACAACTGAATATTACGAAAGTTTCATGACAGCCATAGAGGCAATAAATGATCAATTTGGAAATGAATTACAGTCGGAAAGTACTATTTATAAGGATTTTACAGCTCGTTTGCAGACTGCTGAAGCACTGAATAAATTTGAAGAAAATGCCAATCAAGAGCAATTAGAGCAATTTGCCAAACTATGCAAAAGATACAAAGAAGGTATGCAAAAGGTAAAAATTGATACAGAAATTTTATTAAAAGGCAGCCCTACCATTAGTAAATACTTACTCAATAGTTTCAAAATTCTCTTGAATTTTATCCTATTCCTACCGGGTTTATTATTGAATATTTTACCTTTTGCCATAGTATCTATTTTCCCAAAATTATTAAAAATAAAATTCATTGGCTTTTACAGTTCCGTGTATTATGTAGCATCCATCGTCATCTTTCCTTTATTATACTTAATCCAATCCATAGCCATTACAGCATTATCGCCAATTCCATGGTGGAGTATTTTCTTATTACTGCCTTTACAATTCCATTTAGGAAAAATCAGCATGCGTTTATTCAGATCGAACACCACCATCAGCAAAGAGCAAAGACTTTTTCGCGCTCAACAAGGCGATGCGTCCTTCAGAGAAAACTTATTGCAATTGCGAGAGGAAATTTATGGGATGCTTTGAGGATGGAGAGTAATAATTCACAGTCAAAAAGTTCATTTCACTCCATTTCAATGTCGAAATAAACTTTTGCTCCCAAGGCATCAAACACTTTAAGAATTGTCTCAAAACGAGCATTTTTGACACTATTTTCAATTTTTGAAATTTGAGCCTTTTGCACGCCGACGAGTTCACCAAGCTGTTCTTGAGTCAAATGTTTTCTTCTGCGAGCTTGTTTAATGGCGTTACCCAACAAATCAATTCTTAATTCGTTTTCAAAAGCTTCGCGTTTTTCAGTTCCACGAACACCAATATGTTTATCTATCATTGAATCAAGAGAAACTGTTCCATTTTTATTTGTTGTACTCATAATTGTTATTTTTCTCAAAAAACTCATATCACCTAATCCGTCAACTTAGAATTTGTTGC
>CAYPYZ010000002.1:4401-36834 GCA_964414805.1 uncultured Paludibacter sp. | reverse complement strand
ATTGGTCTGTTGCATGCACAACAAACCAAACGGAATTTGATTGCGAATAGCAATTTCGAAGATGGTTTAAAACATTGGCGTTGGGATGGCAGTGCTGACTTTGTATTTTATGATGTAGAAACTGATGATCCTATAGCTGGACAGACTTCTGCTAAGGTTATGATGTTTGATAAAGCTGCGGAGCCATGGCAACTTCAGCTGTATTCATTTTTTCCTGTAGAAGAATATGCTAAGTACAAAATTAGCTTTAAGGTACGTGCTGATGCTCCAGATTCTGAGTTCAGGATGGAAGTTTGTGAGAGTTTTGATAATATGTCTGGTTTCAAACCCATAGATATTGAAAGTTGGACAGAGGGCTTTGTAATTGACAATCCAGACATTAACGATTTGAGGGGTTCATTAACAGCAGGTCCTGAAGTGAAAGAGTATGAGTTTATAACTCAGGGTAATACCTTTGGTTTTCCCAGTTATATCATAGCTTTCCAATTTGGACATGCAGATCTGACGAATTTCTATATTGATGACGTACTTATCAAAAGAATTGATGATGGTGATTGGGATGGTAATTTATTCCCGGTTGGTAATTTTGAAAGTGATAGAGAAGTAATTTTGAACAGTCAAGGTTATTGGATTGATGGTAGAACGCCTAATCCTGAAAGTGTTGCTTATTTGACCACCGATGATCCCATATCAGGTAATAAATCTTTTTATATTTACAAAAGTGCAACAGAGGATGAAGAAGGTGCTACAGATAAATATTGGCCATTATCTTATCATTTCCGTTTCTGGACCAATGATATAGATAAAGTGAGTATCTCATTTAAAGGCAAGAGTACCAAGGAAGGAGGATTATTCCCTATGCGGATGATCTGTAATCCTTGGGGCTGGGGTGGTGGTGATGTTACCCAATGGGAAATTCCTTTAAGCACTACTGTTCAAGCATATGAAGTAGGTCAATCAAGTGCTGTGATTTGGTTTGGTTCTGATCAAGGTCGTGATTATTCATCAGTTGTATTGCCAGATTTTGAGTGGGGTGATGAAGGTGCACATAGTGGTTTCAGAGGCCAAATGTCATTGCACGGTTCCTTATTGGGTGATGCAGCCAAGTATTATACAGCTAAGGATATTGGATTCTTGATTGATGATGTAGTTATTAAAGAAGTTGGTTTACACTTGCAGAAATTCAATGTTGAATATGCACCGGCAGCTGTAGGCGTGAATGAGACTGCACAATTCCGTATTGCTGAATTTGTATATCCTACCAATGCACCTACCAGAGTAGATTTCTGGGTAGAAAATGGTACCGGTGAGGCTACTATTGATGAAGATGGCGTAATTACTGGAGTAAGAGAAGGTACTGTGGAAGTACATATTGATACTCCAAGTATGACAGACGAGCAAGTATTTAATGTGCATGTTGGTCCGACAGGACTAAATGAATTAAATAGCCAAGTGGTTAGATTGTCAAATACACTTGTCAAAGCCGGAGAAACTATTGAAATTCAAAGTCCGTATGCAGTCAATTATGAAGTATTTACTATGAATGGACAGCAAATCGCCATTGAAAAACAACAAAATTTAATTCGCACCAATACTTTGGGTGCCGGAGTATATTTTGTGCGTATAGAGCTGGATAATACCCAGAAAACCATTAAGAAGTTCATCGTAAAATAATGTGCTTTTAATTTTTTTATAGCAATCTCCGTAAGAGGAAAAACCGGGTAAGTTATACCGAAAGCAATTTACGGAGATTGCTTTAAAAGTTTAATAATTGAAATATGAGCAGTACAACAAGAACAAAGTGTTTATTTATTTGTGTAGCCGCTACTATCCTTATACAGTGGCTGTGCCCTATGCAATTATCAGCTCAAAACTCACCTAATAATCTAATAGTTAGTGGGATCGTTTTAGATGTGGAAGGTAATCCGCTGATTGGAGTGAATGTGATACAAACCTCTACCCAACAAGGTACTATTACAGGAGCCGATGGTAGGTATGTCATCCCTGTGACCTCTCTAAACGAAATCTTGAGTTTTTCTTATATTGGCTTTCTCAAACAGGATATTAAAATTGATGGACAAAGGACCATTAATGTTATTCTTCGAGAAGCAAGTCAAGAATTAGAAGACGTAGTCATTGTGGGTTATGGTACCCAGAAAAAAGTATCGGTTACGGCATCGGTTTCTTCCATAGAACCGAAGACCTTACTTGCAGTGCCAACACCCTCATTGTCTAATACTTTAGGCGGACAACTGCCTGGAATAATCACACGCCAAGAAAGTGGTGAACCCGGATACGATGGTGCCAATATCTACATCAGAGGATTGGCAACTTGGGGAAACAATGCACCCTTAATTTTAGTGGATGGCGTGGAAAGAGATATTAACCAAGTCAATGCTTACGAAATTGAAAGTTTCTCCATTATGAAAGATGCTTCTGCAACAGCTGTTTATGGTGTTAGGGGAGCAAATGGCGTAATTCTTATCAATACTAAACGTGGTAAGAATGGTAAACCCAAAGTTACTTTCAGGACTGAACACGGACAACTTACCGGAATGCGTTTCCCAAATTATATTGATGGATACGAGTTTGCAGGTTTGATGAATGAGGCATTAGCCAATTCTGGAAGGGCATTAGCTTGGACTGAAGAGGAATTAGAAAAATTTAAAACTGGTTCTGATCCCTATTTATATCCAAATGTAAATTGGGTGGATGAGGTTTATAAGAAAGTATCTGACCAAACCATCAATAACTTAAGTGTTACTGGTGGAAATGAAGATGCACGATACTTTGTAAACGTAGGATTTAATAGTCAAGGTGGACTATATAAAGAAGATCCTGCCAATGAATATCACACCAATGCACGGGTAAGCCGATATAATTTTAGATCTAATGTTGATATTAATATCACCAAAGATTTATTATTGGATTTAGGCTTAGGTTCTGTCATAGAAAATAGAAATTATCAAGGAACGCCGGCAGGTGACATCGCATTTGCTACTCGTAAAATATCCCCTATCAATTTCCCGCGTCAAAATCCTGATGGTACGGTAGGTGGTGGGCCTGGTTATTTACAAGATAATCCTTGGGGTTTGACAACCCAAAGTGGTTATGCAACCCAGTTTAGAAGTACGCTACAAGGGACTTTCAGACTGAATTGGGACTTGTCGCGCTTGGTGACTAAAGGTCTTAATCTTTATGGAAAATTTGCATTTGACCATTGGTATTTCAGCGAAGTTTTCAGAAGAAAAGAATATGAAGTAAAACAGTATTTAGGTGTTGATCCGGATACTGAAGAGGATTTGTATACCCTCATACGAGAAGGCAAACCTTTGGGCTATAATCCGGTCAGACAGGCCAATCGTGCTTATTATTGGGAGGCAGGGGTAAATTATGAGCGCAGTATAGACAAGCATCGCCTTTTAGGTATGGTTTTATTTAATAGACGTGAGTTTGTAGATATAGAAGCACCTAATAGAACCAGTAACCTGCCAAGAAGAAGTCAAGGTTTAGCTACCCGTTTCTCTTATGATTTTGACAGTAGATATTTGGCTGAAGTGAATTTAGGTTATAATGGTTCCGAGAATTTCCCTAAAGGAAAGCGCTATGGCTTGTTCCCATCATTATCAGTTGGCTGGGTAGTTTCCAATGAAGAATTCTGGACAGTAGATGCCATATCTCATTTGAAAATTAGAGGTTCCTATGGTTCGGTGGGTAATGATCAATTAGGAGGTGAAAGGTTCTTGTACGTAACGCGTATGAACAGGAATGCTGATGGGGCTTTGTTTGGACAAGCGCAAACCACCGTAACAGGCGGTAATGCTGACAATATATTCAATGGTTCAGGTATGTCAGAACATACCACCGGAGTAGCCGATATTACTTGGGAGAAATCTAAAAAAGCCAATTTAGGAATAGATGCTGATCTGTTTGATGGTTTAATTTCTTTACAAGTAGATGCTTTTAATGAAGATAGAAATAATATCCTTCAGGTAAGAAGATCCATACCACAATTTACCGGTTTTATGTATTCCTCTTTGCCGAGAGGTAATATAGGTCGTGTTTCTAATAAGGGGATAGATGGTATGTTGGAAGTAAAGAAAAGATATGCCAATGGATTGTATTTTTCTATCAAGACCAATGTAACCTTTGCACGCAGTACCATACTTGAGAATGACCAACCCGAACCGGCTTTCAGTCATCTTTGGGAAAAAGGGCATCCGGTGAATCAAGCTTTTGGACTGATTGCGTTAGGCTTTTTTGAAAGTGAAGAAGATATTGCGAACAGCCCAAAACAAACCTTTATGACCAATGTCCAACCGGGAGATATCAAATATAAGGATGTGAATAATGATGGTGTAATAGATGTATACGACCGTACAGCCATTGGATATCCTTTCACTCCGGAATTAATGATGGGATTAGGAGGATTTATTTCCTATAAAGGTTTTGATTTGTCTTTTAACTTTACGGGAGTAACTAACCGTAGTATTTATTTAGACAATGAAGGTATGTTCCCATATATGTTGGAATATCCCAATTACAATATCTTGAGAGAATATTATGATAATCGTTGGATACCCGGTGCTGCGGATAATAGCCATGCAAAATATCCGGCAGTTATCGCAGGAACTAACCCTAACAATTATCAATTGAGTACGCTTTATATGCGTGATGCCAGCTATTTAAAATTAAAAAACGCTGAGGTAGGATATACTTTTCCAAAAAAATGGACTGAGCATGTTGGTATTCAACAAGCTAGGGTATTTGTCAATGGTGCTAATTTGCTAACCATAGACAATATTAAAATTGTAGATCCTGAATTTGTGACTGTTGTTGGTGGTTATCCACAACAACGTGTATTGAATATAGGTGCTCAAATTGATTTTTAACTACATATGAAAATGAAGATGAAAATAATCAATATTTTATTATTAGCGGGATTACTAGTCGCGTTTACATCCTGTGGAGATTATTTAGAAATGACTCCAGATGAAGATTTAACTTTAGAGGATATATTCTCGAATCGATTTAATACTGCGGCATTTCAGTCAAATATATACTCCATGCTTCCGGATGAAGCAGAACTGAATTTATTCACCGGTGCTTGTGATGAAATGGAAGTAGCTTATGGTCCGCATCCATCTCATATAGTAAGTAATGGTGCTTGGAATCCAAACAATGCATGGAATTATTGGGTAGGTCATTTTGAAGCTATCAGGAAATGCAATTTGTTTTTAGAAAATGTGGACCAAGTTCCGGTAAGTGCTGAAATGATTAGTACTTGGAAAGGAGAAGTGTTTTTCTTACGTGCATTCAATTACTTTATGTTGATGCGCTTGTACGGTTCGGTGCCTATTATATCACATTCGTTGACGCCAAGTGATGAATTTGTAACCATTACAAGAGATCCCATAGTGGATGTGGTTGATTTTATCATTCAAGATTGTGATCGTGCGATTGCTTTGCTTGAGCCTACGGTGTCAATGACAGAGCAGGGTAGGGCAACCAGTACTGCGGCATATGCCCTAAAGTCAAGAACTTTACTGTATTTGGCAAGTGATTTATTTAATGGAAATTCGGATTATGCCAATTTAAAAAACTCTCGTGGAGAAAACATGTATCCTGATTATGATGCACAACGTTGGGCAGATGCCGCTGCGGCTTCTCTTGAGTGTATCAATGAAGCACATGCCTCAGGCTATGGTCTTTACAAAAGTAAATCGGATTATGTGGAAAATTATATCAACTTATTTGTTGAAAATAATAATCCCGAATGGATATTTTCTAAAAATGTAGGTATATGGGGTACAGCTTCTCATTTTGACAATTGCTGTGAACCAGTAAGTTTAGGAGGTTTCTCAATCTTCAATCCGACACAAGAATTGGTGGATGCTTATGAAATGGAAAATGGAGAGGCACCTATTACTGGATATACGGTAGTTGATGAATCAAATAATTTGGTTACTCCTATTATTAATCCGGCATCCGGCTATGTGGATGCAGGATTTAAAACATCAGCTCATCCCAAAGGGTGGCATCCAGCCAGAGTTCATAATATGTATGTTGATAGAGAAGCGCGTTTCTACGCAAGTATTAATTTCTCTATGCAACGTTGGAAAACGACTACCATACAGCTTTGGAAGACTGGGAAGGATGGTCGTGACCATGCCGGTTCCGACTATTGTAAAACCGGATATATACAAAAGAAACTTGCTGATCCAAATATGAGTATTACGCCAGCTGTACGAAATAAACGAGCACGTATATTTTTTAGGTTGGGTGAGATTTATTTGAACTATGCTGAAGCATTGAATGAATCTGTAGGTCCTGTAGGTGATGTATATCATTATGTAAATGAAATCAGGAATAGAGTTGGTTTACCAGATTTACCGGCAGGTTTATCTAAAGAAGAAATGCGTGAGAGAATACGCCATGAGCGCCGTATAGAATTAGCATTCGAACATCATAGATTCTTTGATGTACGTCGTTGGAAAATAGCCGAACAAACCGATAATGAGTGGATACATGGAATGAATATATATGCGGGAACTATCTGGAATGATGAATCATTTTATGCCCGCGTAGGGGTTGAAAAACGTGTTTTTGAATCACCTAAACATTATCTGTTCCCCGTTCCACAAGGTGAAATAGATAAGAGTCGTGCACACATTTCTCAAAATCCCGGATGGTTGGATGTAAGTGACAGTGAAGATGACGAATAAGGTTTAGGATTATAAAGTAATTATAATGCCAATAAGAATTCTATTACTTATACAGCTTATGCTGATGTTTTCGTGGGGTGTCAGTGCACAACTCACAACGCCCCATTGGAAACAATTGGCACAGCCGGATACTGTAGGTAACTGGATTCTACCTGCGCAAGGAAAACCGGCTGCACCATTCTGGGGACATAAAGATGGTATTGTATTGAGCATAGCTCCAACGCCTGGCCCCAGAGGTTTGATACGAATTTACTGCCCATATTTGGGATTGGATGAAGTAGAGGTAATGAATTTTATTGCTATGGAACCTATCCCAAAAGGAGCAGTGGAAAGAGCTTATTCAGAATTGGAAAAAAGCAAATTAGATAAAGGTAGATATGGTAAACGTTTTTGGAGTGCTAATGATTCCTTAAGCACTTTACCACAAGATGTGCTCTATCCGGCTCGAGGCATTATTGCTTCTATGAACGGAGAAGAAACACTGACTTTCTTTGTGTTTAGCGAGCCTTTCGATAATGGCGCCAAGGTGTATGTAAGGATTCGTTTGTTTGCATCACGACCTTATGAATTTGAAATGACCACTTATACTTATGAAGATTCTGTAGACTTGGATTATTTTGTGCTTTCTGCTACCATGGGTAATAAAGCTCGTTTGCGTACTTTGCATTTGCGTGATAAGACGATTAACTCCCTTGATTTATGGCCTGATTATCAAGATATACATTTTACAGAACGTACAGCTGTTGATAGTAAAGAGATGCATAAGAATCAGGAGGGAAGTATTTATTTTATAGCAACTCCTGATGAGTTGGACTATACGCAAGCAGTCTATCATGCTTCAACTCCAAAACACTGGTATTATTTTGCTAAAAGCGCTACGCAGTATTGGGTGAAACCAAATTATAGTGATGCATTGGGGGGAATATTGACAGGAAGATATACTTATTGGATGAGTAAAGCCCCTATTCCAGGAGGTATCTCCATTGAGAATTTTGAGTTGAATGATGTGTTTAAACAAGGAGATAGTTTTGTGTTTGGAATAAGTCCGGAGAGTGCTGAGGAGATGATTGAAAATTTAAATTTACAATAGATAGTAAGCGTGAAACTCGTAGATATATAGAGTCATAGAACGATATAAATTGATACATATAATACCCATATTTTTAAGTTTAAAAATAATTATACATGAAAAACTTTCAAAAAATTATCAAACCCTTGTTGTTTTTATTGTTTTTGAGCATGTTGCCTTTTGCGAAAGGGGAACAGCATCTCAATACGCAAGCGCAGCAAGCTAAAACTGTTCATGGTGTCATAACTGAAGTAGACACTGATGAACCTTTGGTAGGGGCAAATGTGGTAGTAAAAGGTACTACTACAGGTACGATTACCGATATTAATGGTCGGTATGAAATACGTGTTCCTTCCGAAGATGCAGTCTTGGTTTTTTCCTTTACAGGAATGAAAACTCAAGAACTTTCGGTTCGCGGTCAGACCGTCTTAAACTTAAGCATGCAGGAAGATGCTATGATGCTTTCTGAGGTGATTTATATTGGCTATATGACGCAAAGGAAAGCTGATTTAACTGGTTCGGTGGCTATGGCAAAAGCTACTGATATTGAGAAAAACCGTTCGGCCAACGCCATGAAATCCCTACAAGGTAAATTAGCAGGTGTGCATATCACCACCAATGGTGGTAATCCTGCTGAAAGCGTAAACATTCAAATTAGGGGTTTGTCCTCTCTTTCCGGAGGTGTGAAACCTTTGATTGTGTTGGATGGTATGCCTACCGAAAACTTGAATATGCGGGATATAAATGCCGGCGATATTGAATCCATTCAAGTGTTGAAAGATGCTGCTTCTGCAAGTATTTATGGGGCAAGAGCTTCCGGTGGTGTGGTTCTTATTCAGACTAAAAAAGGTGAAGCAGGAAAAATGTCTGTGGAATATAATGGTAGTCTTTCCTTCAATAAAATCATTAATAAACCGGTACTTATGAATGCTGAACAATATGGTATTGCAGCATTTAGAGCACAAGCTTATGATGAAAAAATTTATGGCACTGCTATTAATTTACCCGGAACCTATGAGTTTGAATGGGGAAGAAATGTTGATGGTTTAGCCGTTTTAGATAATGTGAAAGTAGCTGAGTGGCTCAACTCGGCTCAAACAGTTAGAGGTGGCGATACCGATTGGTTGAATGAGATTTTGCAAACCGGTGTGATGACTAACCATCAAGTAACGGTGTCTTCAGGTACAGATAAATCTAAAAGTATGATGTCCTTAGGGTATTACGACAATCAAGGAACACAAATTCATACTTTCTTTAAACAGTATTCTTTGCGAAGCAATAATGAATACAGCCTGATTAAAAATCACTTAAAAGTTGGTGAAAACTTGGCTGTGTCTTATTTGCAAATGAGAGATGCTAACGAAACTTACTGGGCGATGACCAATCCGCCTGCGGGACCGGTGTATGACATCAATGGTAATTGGGCAGGTGCTCCGGGCTTTGATGACTTTACTAACCCCGTGCGGATGTTGGAAATGTATAAAGACAATATCCTTAATTACGTAAAAATTATCGGTAATGTTTTCATGGACTTGAACATTTGGAAAGGTATATCCGCAAGAACACAGTTTGGTGTTGACTATGGTAACTTATACAGTAGAAATATTGAAGGTATTTGGGCAGAAACCGGTGGCCGTAATAGCGATGGTGAAAACTATGTATCAAGCAGCCAATCGCATCCGCTAAGTTATGTTTGGACAAATACCGTATCTTATCAACAAAGTTTTGATAGACATAATATTGATGCTGTTATAGGTAACGAGTTTACAAGATTTGTTCAAGAAGGCTTTTCAGCCAGACGAGAAGGGGTATATCTTGAAGATAGAGATTTTGCACATCTTGGCGTGACTACAGGCGAGAAGTATTCCTTAGGAAGTTCTGCTGATGAGTACACCTATCTATCCATGTTTGGAAAAGTAAACTATAATTATGATTCCAAATATCTCCTATCTTTCACTTTACGTCGCGATGGTTCTTCGCTTTTTGGTATCAACAATCGTTATGGAACTTTCCCGGCAGTATCGGCAGGTTGGAGACTAAAATCTGAATCTTTTATGAGTGATGTGGATTTTGTGTCTGATCTAAAACTTCGCGCCAGTTGGGGTACCAATGGAAGTGTGCAAGGTCTGCCGAGAGGATATACTACTACGCCATTTACAACAGATTATTTTGGCACTTCTTATCCTATTAATGGCAACGAGACCGGTCAATTGCTTTCAGGTTATCAAAGGACTTGGTTAGGCAATCCTGATTTAAAATGGGAGACTACTGCTCAAACAGATATTGCCATAGATTATGGGTTTATAGACCAGAGGCTGTATGGATCGGTAGGTTATTATTTTAAAGAAACCAAAGATGTATTGGTACAAGTACCGTATATTGCAGCTATGGGTGAAGGTGGTGAACCATGGATTAATGGTGCAAGTATCAACAATCAAGGAATTGAATTCGACATTACATTCAAGAGCAGACCAAAAGCAGCATTCTATTACGCTATTACTGCTAATATAGGTACTTACAGAACAAAATTAGTTGATTTGCCCGAGAATGTGTACAACAGATATCCCGGTGATGGTATGCTTGATTTTGTAAAAGGTAAAACGCCTAATATCTTCTATGGAATGGTAGCTGATGGTATTTTCAAAACACAAGAAGAGGTTGATAATCATGCTATACAAACAGGTAAAGCATTGGGTCGTATTAAGTACAGAGACTTGGATGGCAATGGTGTGGTGGATGAGCTGTATGACAGAACCTATATAGGTATTCTCGACCCCGATTTCTTTGGTGGTTTGACTGTAGATTTAGCTTATAAAAACTTCGATTTAAATGTGTTTTTCCAAGGTATTTATGGCAATAAAGTAAGTAATGAATGGAAACGTGAAAGCGACCTTTGGAATATCTCCGTTCCCGCCGGGAAAAACCACGAAGTAAGAATGTTGGATGCTTGGTATTTTGATAATCCAAATTCTGATATTCCTGCTATTTCTAATATCAATAACAATACAGAGCAGCTCTTCTCTTCCTATTATGTAGAAGATGGTTCCTATTTGAAATTAAGAAATATTGATTTAGGTTATACGCTCCCGACACAGCTATCTAAAAAGTTGATGATGCAGCATTTGAGATTCTATGTTTCTGCTCGTAATGTATTGACATTGAAGAAGGGTTGGGGTAAAGATCAGTACACGAGTTTTGATCCGGAAATGCCTTATTATGGATACTTAACACCGGCTTCTTTGGTGTTTGGATTGAATGTGAAATTCTAATACTCCTATGCAATTGATTAGTAATTTTAAAAATACAACAATGAAGAAATATATAATTATAGCATTATCATTTGTCATGATACTCTTGACAAATAGCTGTTCAGATTTTTTAGATGTAAATCCCAAACAGGTGTTGGATGAAGCCTTGCTATCCAATGCTGAAGATATGGAAGGATTCGTTACTGCAGCATACGCTCGTATGACGGATATACCTTCTTGGGATTCACCTTTCTCACCTTGGTGGTCAGGTTCTTTACGTGCCGATGATTCCTATAAAGGTGGTGGTGGTACTTGGGATGGTGGCGATGGTTGGGGCTTTATGGAAACCTTCGTAAACTTAACCCCCAATGGTTGGCCTATAGATTACCCTTGGTATGTTTCGTATCAAATCATACAAAGATGTAATACAGCCATTCAGAAAATGAATCAGATTTCTGAAGAGGATTTTCCTCTAAAGAACGTTCGCATAGGAGAAGTGAAGTTTATTCGCTCTTTTGTACATTTCAGATTGAAGCAATTTTTTAAATACATTCCTTATATAGATGAGTTTGTAGTAGGTAGTACCCCTGAGTTTGAGGCAATTCCGAATAGAGATCCCTCACAGCCGAATGATCTGTATATATGGGAAAGAATTTTGGCAGATTTTAAAGATGCTGAAGAGCGCTTACCTATGGACCAACCTGATTTGGGAAGGGTGGATAAGAATGCTGCAACTGCCATGGTAGCCAGGACTTTGATGTTTATGGCTTATGAACAAGACGATAGGCATCAAGTAGTTAATATTAATAAAGACCGATTAGCGGAAGCTTTGGTGTATCTTGATAAACTAACTGACCAAGAGGGAGGTAAATTAGATCTATGTACTGATTTTGCAGAAAACTTCTTGCATGATTTTGACAATAACACCAAAGAATCTATCTGGGAAATTCAGTATTCTATCAGAGATAATAGTAGTACAGGTGGTAAAATCAATAGAGGTGAAGGCTTGAACCATCCACATGAATGGGGAGGTTTTCAGTGTTGCGGTTATCATCACGTAAGCTATACCATGGGGAATGCCTTTAAAACCGGTGCAGATGGACTACCTTTGTTTGATACTTATAATAACGACTCTTATGGAGATTATGTCAAGGTTGGAGGTTCGGATAATACGGCACTAATCAATGGAGGAAACCTATTGTATTTCAATAAGTACAATTTTGACCCTCGTTTTAGTCATACCGCCGCAGTACCGGGGCATCCATGGAAATATGATCCTAATTTGCTATATGAAAAAGCCGGAGTACGTGCACCGGCCGATTATGGGTATTTAAAATCTGTAAAAGAATTACCTCACCCCGATTGTAATTGCTTGCTGTATGATGGTTGGCAGTTTAATTCCATGAATAAAAGAATGATACGCTATGATGAAGTATTATTGTGGAAAGCTGAAGTGCTTATACAGCTTGACAGATGGAATGACGCTTTACCATTGATCAATAAAATCCGTACAAGAGCTGCCAATAGTGCCGTGCGCTTGGTAAATATCCTTGGTAATCCTGTGTTGCAATACAAGATTGAAACATACCAGCCCGGTGTGAATTGCAATTGGACGAAAGAATTTGCATTTAAGGCCATGCAATGGGAAAACAGACTTGAAATGGCATGCGAGGGCAGACGCTTTTTCGACTTGATGAGATGGGGTGAATTAGAACCGACCATGAATGCCTACTTTGCTGTAGAGAAAAATAGATTTTCATGGATGAATGAAGCAAGATTTACGGCCGGAAGAGATGAGTTCTTCCCTATACCTCAGCCACAAATGAAATGGGCTAAAGGTAATTATACGCAAAATCCAAATTATTAATTGATTAAAAACAAGTACAATGAAAAAGATAATTTTTGCAATTATTAGCCTTGTGCTTCTAACAGGTTGCTACGATAGGGAAGTGATAGATGCTAAGGAGTTTAACTATTCGTTGCCGGCTCTGACTGAAATTTCGCACACTATGTTAAATCCCAAAATAGTGAGATTTACATGGGTATATCCGGAAGATATTTCTGAGGATTTCCAAACTCCGGTTGAAGTGCAAATTCAAGTAGTTGAAAATGGAATCTATAAACAAATAGTGAATGTGGATAAAGGTGCTGTTGCAAAAAACATCACCATAAACCCTGATATTTCCTATAAATTCATGTTTAGATTACTCGGCTATCTGAAAGAAGAAGTTAAAGAAACAGGTAAAACGGATAGGGTGTTTTCACCCAATACCACTTACGAAATAGAGACTGAAGAATAGATTTGATAGTTAATAAATAAACCTTGTTTGTTGGTTAATAATGATTGGAATGACGTTCATACGTAAATTTAAGTGCTTGGGTAGTATCATCGGTATATGCTTGCTCCTTAGTGTAGCATCATGTACCGATGAGCCTGAGATAACTGAACATAAACCTCCGGTACCGCCAACGGATGAAGATGCTTATGAGTACATTGGCTCTATTCCGCTGTCTGTTAGTTCCGATATCATTATTACGCAACAAGCTACAAAAATTTCTCAACTGACCGGTGATTACGACAGGCATTTGGGTGTTCCTGTCTTAAGTCAATCGCTTTCAAGATATCGTATTGAAGGAATAGATTTAGGCGTGCCCTTTCAGGATGGCGATACAACATGGATATTATTTGGTGATACTTGGGGACCAAAAGGCGGATTGCTTGATGCCATTGGCTATACCACAGATCAAGATCCGGAACAGGGCTTGAAATTAGATTTTATTGCAGATAAAAACGGTGTGTATGAACCCATACATATTCCGGGTATTGGCCAAGCGGCATTTGAAGTACCCAATGAAGGAATAATTGATGGAGATGAGTTCTACGTGTGGCATACCACCGACCACAGTGAAAGACATACTATGGGAAGAAATGTGTTGGCACATGCTTATAGAGCTGATGCTGAAAAAGCCCAGTATAGTTTGCTCTATGATTATTCTACAATGTACTTTATCAATGTGTCAGTGGTAAAGGTCAATAATGAAGAATGGGGATTTTTACCCGATAGCGTTGGAGAAGGATTAGTCATATTAGGTTCGGGGGAATATAGGCAAAGCAATGTGTATTTAGCTTACCAACCATTTAAGAAATTAAAGGATAAAAGTACTATCCGCTACTTTTCAGGAATGAAAGAAGGCAAACCTTTGTGGAGTAAAAACGAAAAAAATGCACAACCACTTTTTAGGATGGCAGAGCCGGGTGTAGGCGAATTGTCGCTTAGCTATAATGAGTTTATCCAAAAATGGATTTTACTCTATAATCATCATGAACCGCGTGGTATTAATATGCGTACTGCTGATATGCCTTGGGGACCTTGGACTGTTCCACAAGTACTATTTCGTCCTTGGGAAGATGGTGGTTACTGTCATTTTATGCATACAAATTGGGAGTACCAACAATGTGATAATGTTTCAAATCCCGGAAGAGAATATGAATGGGGAGGAGAATATGGACCATATCAGTTTGCGCATTTTGCGAAAGGAGATAGTGTGTCTACCACTATTTATTTTACTATGTCCACTTGGAATCCCTATGAAACGGTATTGATGAAAGCGAGTTTAAAAAAGAGATAATTTGTTGTAATATAACCATTGACATTAAATTGAATTTTATGAAGCGAAATTTACTCCTTGTATTACTTGTCCTTTTTACTGCTGCAACGCTATATGCTAAGCAGATCAGGCTGTTGACCATTGGTAATAGTTTCTCGGAAGATGCTGTTGAGCAGTATCTATACGAATTGGCGGCAGCAAGTGGAGATGTAATTATTATTGGTAATTTATATATTGGTGGCTCAACCCTTGGACAACATTACAATAATTCTGTAACCAATGCAGCGATTTATGAATACAGAAAAGTTGTCAATGGGGTGCGCACTGTAACCGGCTCATCTACATTGAGGAAAGGAATATTGGATGAAGATTGGGACTATATCTCCTTTCAACAAGCTAGTCATGATTCAGGATTGTACAATACTTATTTCCCCTCATTGACTCATCTACTGAACTACGTCAAAGGGTTGGCCACCAATCCCCATATGGAATGTATCTTACACCGTACTTGGGCTTATGCTCAAAACTCTACCCATGCAGGGTTTGCTAATTATGGTAATAACCAAATAACTATGTTTAATGCCATTGTGAACACATATAATCAGGTGGCACAAGCAACCAATATTGATATGATAATTCCTGCCGGGACGGCTATTCAAAATGGTAGAACAAGTATTTTGGGAGATACATTTTGTAGGGATGGTTTCCATTTGGAATTGACTTACGGACGATTTACGGCAGCTTGTACTTGGTATGAAAAGCTATTTGAAAAACCTGTGATTGATAATACGTATAAACCTGCTACTATTACACCTTTTCAAGCTCTTATTGCTAAAAATGCAGCCCATTATGCCGTCACAACTCCCAATGCCGTCACTTCTTTGATTGATTTAGATGATGGTACGCCAACAGTAGATTTTACTAAAACTATCAATATTAGTTTTGGTGGTTCATCGGCTCCGGGTTGGAATCTATTATCGGATTATAATTTGAATGCCAATATAGCCAAACTTCAAGATGTAGATGGAAATTATACGAATGTGTCCATTAAAGTCACGGATCGTTTTGGAGGAATTAATCCCGATGGCCCAGCCACAACGAATACGTCCATGAATATACCGACAAGTGTCAGCAAGGATTCTTTCTTTGGAAATACGGGAGATTGGGGAGGTTTTGAACCGACTGCTGCTGTAAAGTTTTCTGGATTACCCACCACAAATGTCTATAGCTTTAAAATTTTTGCTGGTAGAATGAATGTTACGGATAATAGGGAGACTTATTTCCGCTTTGATGGAATCAGGCAATCAGATACCATTGTGTATTTGAATGCCAGTAATAATTCATCCAATATTGCGCAAGTATATCATATGCGTCCGAGTCCTCAAGGGGAAATCGAAATCAGGATGAAACCGGGTCCAAATAATAATAATGGCTATGGGTTTTATTATATATCGGCTTTAAGTATAGAGTCGTCGCCAATCACTTCCATAGAACAGCATGCTGTTGAAACCTGCATTGCATATCCAAACCCATTTGTGGACCAAATACATGTATTAGCAGATGATAACACACAGAAAATAAGTATTTATAATATATATGGAGAGGAAGTATATTCTCTCAATCGTCTCTTAGGCAATAGTTATCACACCATTTATGTGGGAGATTTATTGCCCGGAACCTATATCGTGAAAAACGGAACTAAGTATGTGAAACTTTTAAAGCATGCTAATTAAATAATCATTTTAAATAATACTTTAATTACTAATTTTTAATTTTTAAGACAATGAGAAAAACTCACAATTTCAAGCTCTCTACCATATGGATTATGGTTGTGATGCTACTGTTTGCAGGCATTGCAAATGCACAGCAAACCAAACGTAACATAGTTGCAAACAGCAACTTTGAAGATGGTCTGAAACATTGGCGTTGGGACTATGGTCTTGATCAAATGACGATAGACGTGGAAGAGGCTAATCCTATCGCAGGAAATAAGTCAGCAAAACTAACGGTATCGGGTAAAAAAGCTGAACCTTGGGAGCAAACTTTCTACTATTATTTACCAATAGAAGAATATGCGCAATATGAGGTGAAGTTTAAAATCCGTTCGAGTATAGAAAATGCCACTGTGAGGGTAGAATTATGCCAAAGTGAATTTGCTTATGGTATTGCATTTAAACCTTTAGATATTGATAGCTGGACTACAGGATTTACACCAGATAATTTAGCTAATCCTGATTTGCGTGGTGCTGTAAGCGTTGGCACAACAGCTAAGGAATATAGCATTATCACTTCCGGAACTCAATATGCTTATCCCAATTATATATTTTCATTCCATTTAGGACATGCAGATATAGCTACTTATTGGATAGATGATGTTAAAATTAGCAGGATTGATGAAGGCGATTGGGATGGTAATCTTATGCCAACAGGTAATTTTGAAAGTGACCGCGTTCGTGAATTTAATAACCAAGGCTATTTTATAGATGGTAGAATCGTTGGTGATCCTTTAAGTATTGCGGAGTTAAGCACTGTAGATCCAATTGCAGGAAAAAAAACATTCCATATAGTGAAAGATGCTAATACTCCCGGCACTGATGATTATTGGGCTTTATCTTACAATTTCCAATTTTGGAATAATGACGTTCCTAAATTAGAAATTTCTTTAAAAGCCAAAAGTTCGGCTCCTACAAAAATACCTATGCGTTTAGGTGCCGGAGTTCCATGGGGATGGGGTGGCGGTGATATCGTGCAATGGGAAGTACCACTTACCACCACGGTGCAAGAGATAACATTAGATGAATCTCAAGCTGTTAATTGGTTGGGTAAAAATGCTGATGCTCCTTATGCTGATGCCGCAATACCTGCGTATGACTGGTTCTATACAAATCCTCTTGATGGTGGCTTTAAAGGTAGAATGTCTCTGCAAGGATCATTAATAGATGACAATATTACTCAAAAAGGTGTTGAAATTTGGATAGATGATTTGATGATTAAAGAAGCCGATTTGGTTCTTGAATCATTTGAAGTTGAGATTGCACCGACAGAAGCCCAAATAGGTAAAATCACTCAATTCAAAATCGCTGATTGGGTTTATCCTACACATGCTCCTACTACTGTAGAGTTTTGGGTTGTTAATGAAACCGGTAGTGCTACTATCAATCAACAAGGTGAGTTGGTAGGACAAACAGCAGGTGAGGTGAAGGTTTATATTAATACGCCTAATAAGACTGATGAAAAGGAATTCACAGTTTTGATTATACCCGCTATTGATGAACCAGAACCGGAAATAGAACATGTATATGTTAAACCTATCAATGTTAGTTTTGGTGATGGTAATTATGCAGGTTGGAATACCATGACTAATGCCAAGGTCAATGCTAAGATTTTGAACCTTATAGATAATGAAGGTAATCCCACCCAAGCATCTTTGACAATCACTGAGAGTTTTAATGCACATAATACTAATGGTCCGGATGCTACTACCACTACAATGAATTTGCCTGATGCTGTTGTTAAAAACAACTTCTTTGGTAATGTGGGGAACTTTGGTGGTTCTTTTCCTAAGTCAACTATTAAAATTTCCGGTCTTTATACAGATGTAGCCTATGATTTTGAAATGTTTGCTTCCAGAATGGGTGCAACTGATAATAGAGAAACTTATTACAAATTTACAGGTGAAGATGGCATCAGTCAAACTGTCTACTTAGATGCAAGTAATAATACTGCTAACACAGTTCGTACTACAGCTATGAAGCCCGACAGTAATGGTGATATTATCATGGAAGTAGGTCCGGGTACTAATAATACGAATTCTAATAAATTCTTCCATTTGACCCTGATGAGAATTACGCCAGATCTTGTAGCAGAAACTGTAGACTTTAATAGTAAAATTAATTTAAGTCTTGCACATGGTCCTTATGATCCTACTTGGAATGTTTTAGGAGATTTTAGAGTGAATGCTGCTGCAACGAATTTACGTGATGTTACCGGTAAAGCCACTGATGTAAGTGTGATAGTGACCGAAAGATTTAATAATATTAATCCAAACGGTCCTCTTACAACTACAACCTCTATGAATATGCCAAGTGATGCTTCAAGATCATCCTATTATGGTAATTCAAGAGCAGAGTGGGATGGACATACGATTCCGAAATCGGCTATTAAATTTACTGGCTTGGACGCTAATAGAAAATATAATTTTGAAATGTTTGCAGGTAGAGAGAGTGTTACTGACAATCGGGAAACATATTATAAATTTACAGGCAAGAGTGGTAGTGTAGAAACCATATATTTGGATGCCAGTAGCAATCAAAATTATATAGCTGAGCTTAAAAATTTCGTTGCCGATGATAATGGAGAAATCGCTATTGAAATTGGACCGGGTCCAAACAATGATAATGCAACCGGATTCTATTATCTCAATGCACTGACCATAATGGCAGGGGATATAGTTGGGATTGAAGAGACAGTTGTACGTAGACAAGCCTATCCAAATCCATTCACCGATATGTTGAATGTATTTGTAGAAGAAGGAAATAATAGGATAAAGATATTTGGAATTGACGGTGTAGAATATATGTCTATAGACGGATTAGCACCCAATACATATCATAGTATTCACACAAACTTATTGCCTGCCGGCATGTATATCCTACAATCCGGTACGCAAAAGTCGGTATTGTTTAAGAAATAAATTCATATTATAAGTAGTCACTTTAGGTATAATGCGTTAAAATTGTGAATCCCATATTAAGGTTGTATTTTTAGCAACTTATACCTAAAGTTCTACTTTTTATTTAATTAACATGACAAACAAAAAAGCACTCATTAAAAGATACTGCGTATTAATTTTTATTTGGATAAGTCTTACAGGAATGCTGAGCGCGCAGTATTGGGAATTATCTTATCACTTCCAATTTTGGAATAATGATGCTCCAAATTTGGATATCTCTTTTAAAGCTAAAAGTAATCAACCTACGAAATTGCCTGTACGTTTGATTTGTAATCCTTGGGCATGGGGCGGCGGAGATGTTTTTCAATGGGAAGTGCCCATTAATGAACAAGTGCAAACATACCAAACCAATGCAAGTAATGCTATTCATTATTTAGGAACTACCTATCAATCTACAAGGATTCCACCATTTGAATGGCCTGAAGGAATGGCATATGACGGCTATAGAGGAAGGATGTCATTGCACGGGTCTTTCTTGGATGATGCAGTTACCCAACCCGGTACCAAAATATGGTTGGACGATGTGGTAATCAAAGAAGCAGGTCTAACACTTGAAAAATTTGATGTGGACTATGCACCATCCTCCCTTGAAGTGAATCAAACTGATCAATTCAAAATAGGGGAGTTTGTGTTTCCAACACATGCTCCTATAGAGGTGAATTTTACCGTAGAAAATGGAACGGGTGAAGCTTCCATCGATCAGCATGGAGTGCTGACAGGACTACAAGAAGGAGAAGTGATAGTTTATATTGATACTCCAAACAAAACCGATGAAAAGAAGTTTACTGTTGTGATTACTAACAACCATACAGGTTTGCAAGATGTAAATTTATCCGTTATAACGCTCTCAACTACCATGATTGAACAAGGAAGTAATATCTATATACATGCTCCAATTTTTTTTCATTATTCAATTGTGGATATGAATGGTGTACAGAGAATTATCCATAGTACAGATAATTATATACGTACCGATATGCTGTCGCCCGGAATCTATTTTGTCTTGATACAAACAGAGAATGGACAGCAAACAACCAGAAAATTTATTGTAAAGTAAGCTCGAAAGCTAAATTGTAAGCAATTGAATTAAACTAGAAAAAAATGAGATTAAATTTAGTAAAATATAAGAAGTTTCTCCTGACCGCCATACTGACCACCTTTCTTTTCAATGCTAACTCACAGTTGCCTAAAAGGAATATAGTGGCTAATAGTACCTTTGAGGAGGATTTAAAACATTGGCGATGGGACGGATCGAGCACTAATGCAATATTATCTGTAGAAACTAATAATCCTATTGCAGGGGATAAATCTGCAAGAATAAATGTATTAAAAAAGACAGAGCATACATGGGATACAAACCTATATACTTTTATACCCATTGAGGAAGATGCTAAATATCGTGTGATTTTCTCAGTACGCTCGAATCGTGATAATTCAAGGTTTAAAGTGGAAGTCTGTGAAAGCTATGACAACCTAACCGATTTCAAACCTTTGGATTTAACAAGCTGGGACAATGATTTTATTATTGAAAATCCTGATTCGGAAGTGAACGACCTAAGAGGTACTGTATTGGTAGGTACACAGACAAGAACCTATGAGTTTATCACACGAGGCAATCAATTCGGTTATCCTAATTATATCTTAGCATTTCATTTTGGACATGCAGATATCGCTACTTATTGGATAGATAATATTAAAATAAGTAGGGTTGATGCAGGAGATTGGGATGGAAATCTTTTCCCGGTAGGAAATTTTGAAAGTAAAAGACCTTTGGTGCACAATAACCAAGGCTATTTTCTTGATGGACGTACATCCAATCCCATGGATGTGGCTTATTTGGATAATGTGAATCCAATTGCCGGACAAAAATCTTTGTACGTAAGTAAAGATACCAATAGTGCCAGCAATGAACCTATCGGAAGCATACCCAATACAGTTAATCCGGATGTAGATATAACGCAACGAGGTACAAAAATATCGCAATTGACCGGTGATTATGACAACCATTTGAAAAAGCCTGTTTTAAGTCAGACCTATACAAGATACGGTATGGAGGGCACTGATTTAGGAGTTCCGGTAGAAGATGGAGATACTACATGGGTGTTATTTGGGGATACTTGGGGACCAAATTTCTTGAGAGATGCGACAGGATATACCACACAAAAAAATCCGGAAGATAATTTTAAATTAGATTTTATCACTTTTAATAATGGTTTATGGAAACCTATTAATATACCCGGTATCAGGCAAATGGAATTCGAAGTACCTTTAGATGCCATAGTAGTGGGCGATGATTTTTATATGTGGCATACCACCGACCATACACCGCAGCGTACTATGGGACGCTCGGTACTTGCACATGCCACTAGAGGTAGAGCAAGAATGAATGAATACACACTTTTATATGATTTCTCTACTAATAAATTTATCAATGTATCTGTTCAAAAAGTAAATAATGCCGATTATCCTTTATTGCCTATGCAAACCGGTGAAGGACTGATTATTTTAGGTTCTGGTGAATATAGACAGAGCAATGTATTTTTGGCTTTTCAACCTTTATCAGGTATCAGAGATAGAAGTACCATACGTTATTTTGCCGGTATGAAAGATGGCAAACCCTTATGGAATAGAAGTGAAGATGATGCTCAACCTATCTTCTCATTCAGTGGATTATTGCAAGGCTCTCCCGATGTAGGAGAATTGTCGGTAGCCTATAATAAGTATATCAGAAAATGGATATTATTATACAATCATGCATTCCCTCGCGGCATTAATATCCGCACGGCAGATAATCCCTGGGGACCGTGGACTACCACCAGAACATTGTTCAATCCCCTTACTGACGGCGGTTATGGTGTATTTATGCATTCTCCGGGTGGTAGCAATCACTTGTCTGACCCAGGAAGAGAAGGCGAACCAGGTGGAGAATATGGGCCATATCAGTTCCGACATTTAGCTATTGGTGATGTGGTTGCAGGTACAACTACCATCTATTTTACCATGTCAACTTGGAATCCATATGAAACAGTACTGATGAAGGCAAGTTTGAAAAGACGATAAGCTACTATGTGTCAGGAAGTAATTAATTAAGTAAAAAACAATTATAGTTGCAGCATCAAGACTGCATTCGAGAAACAAAGAAATTATTTTATTAATCTTTATAACTTACAATCATGCGAACAAAATTTAATTATGTAATGCTCTTTTTACTCATTGCGAGTGTAACAGTTTGGGCTCAAGATCGCCCGTTTACAGGATTGGATATGAATATGGGTAATCTATATCGACTATCTAATGCAGAAACACGTTCTATCAGTCCAGAAAATTTTACTGGTGAAAAAGGTAAGGGCGGTATGGCTACTCCGGATCCAAATGCAGCCTATAATACTGCCAATGCAACTCATGCAGCGCGCGATTTGGGACAAGGATGGAAAGTGAATCCTTATGTGCATATCAAACCGGGTGAAACATTTACCATGGCCGAAATTGAAGGTCCCGGAGCTATACAGCATATCTGGATGACACCCACAGGAAACTGGCGCTTTTCTATTATCAGAATTTATTGGGATGATGAAAAAGAACCTTCCGTAGAAGCGCCTATAGGACACTTCTTTGGTATGGGATGGAATGAGTACGCTCACCTGAATTCTATGCCGGTAACCGTTAATCCCGGCAGCGCATTCAATTGCTATTGGGTAATGCCTTTCCGTAAGAAATGTAAAATTACCATGACTAATATCAATGATGCTGACCCCATGGTATTGTACTATCAAGTGGATTATACACTTACTGAAGTGCCAGAAGATGCCGCTTATTTCCATGCACAATATAGACGCACTAAAGTGAATGAAACTTCCGATTATACCATCGTTGACGGTATAAAAGGGGAAGGTCATTATGTGGGTGTGTACATGGCATGGCAAGTCAATAATAATGGCTGGTGGGGCGAAGGTGAAGTGAAATTTTTTATGGACGGTGATAAAAAATTCCCAACCATTATCGGTACAGGAACAGAAGACTATTTCTGCGGATCTTATAATTTCGATAGACATGGTAGGTACACTACATTTACTACTCCCTATGCCGGTTTAGTGCAAGTATTGCCACATGATAAAATATATACTTCCGGACAAAGATTCGGATTGTATCGCTGGCATATCATGGATCCAATCAGGTTTAAAAAGGATTTGAAAATAACCATGCAAGACTTAGGATGGAGAAATGCCGGTCGCTATCTGCCACAACAATCAGATATTTCTTCTGTTTGTTTCTGGTATCAAAGAGAGCCACATGCAAAATTCCCAAGCTTGCCTAAATGGGAAGATTTAGAAGCTAATTGATTCAGATTGAAGTGATTTATTCCTATGAACAGTATCAAATAAATTAAAAAAATCAAATGAAAAGATGGCTTTTGTCTATATTGTGTTTCTTGATTGCATATGTATCCATAGCGCAAAATCATAGTATCATTCCCAAACCTGCCGAGATGGTAGTAGGTGATGGTATGTTTGAAGTGAATGCTCAAACATTGATTTCCTTCAATGATAAACAGCAAATGGATGTAGCTAATTTCTTAAATGAATTTTTAAGTAAAAACTACCAACTAAATCTATCAAGCAAACTAAGTAAAAAATTGAAAGCCAATGCCATCCATTTCAATTTAGATAATGCTGTTCATGATGAATCTTATGAATTGAAAATAAGCCGTAATGCAGTCGAGATAAAGGGCGGTGCGCCCGGATTGTTTTACGGCTTACAATCGCTCTTGCAATTACTGCCTTTGGAGCAAAACTCAAGTATCCAACTTCCTGTATTAGAGGTTAAAGATGCACCGAGATTTAAGCATCGTGGTGCTATGATGGATAGTGGCAGGTATTTTTTTCCTGTCGAAGATGTCAAAAGATTTATAGATATTATTGCTGCATATAAGTTAAATGTGTTTCATTGGCACCTGACGGAAGATGCCGGATGGCGCATAGAAATAAAAAAATACCCCTTACTTACAGAGATAGGGGCTTGGAGAAGCGGCACACAAACAAATCATGATCCTAACTCTTTCGACCGGCTCCCGCATGGTGGATTTTATACCCAAGAAGAATTGAAAGAGGTAGTTGCCTATGCCAATGCCAGAAATATAACCATCATTCCTGAAATAGATATGCCGGGACATACCCTATCAATATTAGCAGCTTATCCCGAAGTATCCTGTACAGGAGGCCCTTTCAAAGTGCTTGAGCAATGGGGCATACAAAAAGATGTGTTATGTGCTGGCAATGAAAAAACCTATCAAATGGTAGCGGATATTTTAGATGAATTGATAGCTATATTCCCATCTGAAATTATCCATATAGGTGGTGATGAAGCACCTAAAAATAGATGGAAAGCTTGTAAACTTTGTCAAGAAAAAATTAAAGCTGAAGAGCTTGCTGATGAAGAAGCATTACAAAGTTATTTTATAAAAAGAATAGCCGATTACCTTTACTCAAAGGGCAGAAGGATTTTAGGATGGGATGAAATTATGGAGGGAGGATTGGCTCCGGGTGCTATAGTGATGAGTTGGCGAGGTGAAGCAGGTGGTATACAGGCTGCACAAATGCAACATGAAGTGGTCATGGTACCTAATCATTATTTTTATTTGGATTATTATCAATCCAACCTGAATTTGAACCTTTTAATATTTGGGGAGATGTACCCTTAGAACATGTGTATAGTTATGAGCCTTATACACCGAAAATTCCTGCTGAATATCATCCTTATATTCGAGGCATTCAAGGAAATATATGGGCTGAATATATACATACGCGTGAAAAATTTGAGTATATGGCTTTTCCCCGTCTGCTTGCTGTAGCCGAAGTAGCATGGAGTAAACCTGAAAAAGACTTTCAAGATTTTAGTAGAAGATTAGCACATAAGCTACAATTTTTAGATAAAAAATTTATCAATTTCAGAATACCGGATCCTATAGGTTTTGCTGATTTTCCTGTGGATGCTAAACAGTTTGAAATCAATCTTAGTTTGCCTGTTGAGCAAGCTAAAATATATTATACTTTAGATGGGAGCGATCCCTTTTTGTATGGTAGTTTGTACGAAGCTCCCATAGCAATTGATTTATCGCAATCGGAACAAGTGATATTGAAATACTATGTGCGAACAGCGGTAGGGCGAGTAAGTGGAATAAGAGAGTTTATTTATAAAAAATAGTATGCAAAAAATTATAGGAATATTCATAGCTTTAATTGTATTGCTCAATTTCAATGCTTGTAAACCACAAGCTGAAATTATTGTTGGTGAATCGGTGCAATTGGATACTAATAAATTCCCTATTGCAATTAAGAAAGCTATAGATAATATTCAATACAGCCTTTTAGGAAATCATGTAGGAGAACAGCAAGTGCGCAAAATTGATAAACATACGGTTCAGGTAAAAATTGTATTCTCATTGGAAAACACCTTGACTAAATATGATTGGCAACTGAATATCAAACCGGGATTTACACCTACTTATCACTGGGCTCCACATCTTACGCCTTCCAATCAAAACATCATTGACCAACATGTTTTTCGCTCTCCTGCTTTGATTGTAGCTGATGAAGAACAGGTGTTGATGCTGATTCCTGATTTAGATATCATGCAAAAAGGAACGCCGGTAAGATGGTATATGGATCTCAATGCTCCTGCTAATAAATTAACGCTTGGCATGGCTAATAGTCGGGTTAGCGACCATGTGATTTTTGAGCGTGATGGCGGTGCTACTTATCCTAAAGGAGAAGTGGAAATTGGTTTTTATCTGATGTATTTTGATGATGCTGAAACAGTGCAAAACCCCTTTCGTAAACCTTTGGAGTTCTTTTGGGAAAGATGGGGACATCAGCTTTATCAAGCCGGAAATCCTGTCAATACTGATTTAGGGAACTATGTAGAACATACCTATAACTGGGCTTTTAATAGTTGGGCAGAGCATGTTTGGCAAGAGTTTGACATCAATGGCAAAAGGGTAGGTGCTCCCACTTTTATTGTGAATGTTACTCAAAGTCCGAATTATCCGGGAGAAGTCAATGAGCGGGAATTTCGTTCTATATGGAACCAAGCATGGTTTAGCTCCTTACGTTCTGCCAGCGGTTTGTATAGGTATGCCCGCCGAACCGGAAATGAAACATTATTGCAAAAGGCTAAGCTTACCAAGGAATTGGCATTATCCTTTCCAAAGAAAAATGGCTTTTTTTATGGACTGATTGGCACTGCTATGTATGAGGAGGATATCAATGGACAAAGGTATAATAGAAGTAGGGGATGGGACACCTATTATTGGGGAAACTCCAACCGTAATCCATATACTTGGAATCCGGCTGAATCGCCTTTTCATATATTGGATATGAGCTGGACAGCCTTGTTGATGTTGCGGTGGTACGAGGAATTAGAGCAGGATATACGTTTGTTGGACTATGCAGTTGAGTATGCAGATGCGCTTTTGAATATTCAGTATGCTAATGGTTTTTTCCCGGCATGGTTGGATATACGTAATTTATCGCCTAAGCAGCATTTGAATAATTCGCCGGAGACTTCTATGTCGGTGACTTTCCTATTAAAATTAGCAGAACTTACAGGTGATATCAAATACAAAGATGCTGCCTTACGTGCAATGAATGCTGTGGTGGAAGAAATTATACCTACCGGTAGATGGGAGGATTTTGAAACCTATTGGTCGTGTTCGCGTTTAGGTTCCCTCGATTGGGTAGGGAAAAAAGTGGAGCGCAACAATATGTATAAGCATAATAATTTTTCTATGTTTTGGACCGCTGAAGCCTTGCTTGCATGCCATCTTGCCACAGGTGAAATGCTGTATTTACAATGGGGGCAGCGCACTTTAGATGAACTCCTGATGACACAAGCATCTTGGCAACCACCTTATATGTATGTGAATGTACTTGGTGGTTTTGGAGTGCTCAATGCTGATGGCGAATGGAATGATTCCCGCGAAAGCTTGTTTGCAGAATTGATATTGCAATATGGCAAACTATTGAATAAACAAGAATATACTGAAAGAGGTTTTGCTGCTCTGAAAGCTGCTTTTGTGATGATGTATTGTCCCGAAAACCCCATTACCAAAGCACAATGGGAAAAAGTATATCCTTTCTTTAACCATTTGGATTATGGCTTTACCATGGAAAATTATGGACACGGAGGCATAACGACACCCGAAGGTGAAGGCATGGGTGAATTTACTATATATGATTGGGGCAATGGTGCTGCCGCTGAAGCATACAATCGAATTTTAGATAAATTTAATCGCATTGAATAATGAATAAACTTGGGACATATAAGCTAAGATTGATAAGTATTATAGTATTTGTCTTATACTTTATTGCAAGCCCTACGGTCGTTGCGGAAGACTATTTATACAAAATTAAGAGTGATAAGACCTCCGGACAGTTCACCAGTTTTGATGTAGCTACAAAGGAAAAGGCTCACGAGTTGAAGCCCGGCGATACCAAAATATTGGTTGACTATGACTCCCCGGGTATAATCACTCGCTTATGGATGACCGTCAGTGGTTGGTTTTGGAGACATTGGGAGGGTGATCAACCCAATGATCCCACCATTTTAAAAACATTGATTTTAAGGATTTATTGGGATGGCAATGAATATCCTTCTGTGGAAGCTCCCATAGGCGATTTTTTCGGTATTGGTTTATGCGAGTATAAACATTATACATCCAAATATCTGGGCATGTCAAGCGGTGGATTTTATACTTATTTTCCAATGCCGTTTGAGAAAGTTCGCATTGAAGTTGAAAATATGCATGACAAACAAACAACTTTTGTGTTTTTGAATGCTAATTACGAATCGCTCAAAAAAATACCGAATGATGTTGGCAGATTTCATTGTGCCTATAATGCCGGAACCTTGGAAGGACAGGAGGAACTGCCTATTTTTGAAACCAAAGGAAAGGGTCATTTTGTAGGATGTTGTTTGTCCATGCAAAGTCGTCAACCTAATTATCTTTCCTATTTGGAAGCACCTGAATACATTTATATTGATAACCAAGGAGCCGAACCTACCATAGTTGGAACAGGATTAGAAGATTATTTTAATGGTGGCTGGTATTTTAGAGATGGCGAGTTCGATGGCGGATTGCACGGCGTTCCTATAAAAGATGCACTTCGATCTACCATTGCCATGTATCGTTTCCATGAAGCTGATGCTATTTATTTCAAGAAAGATATTAAAATGTCTTTTATCAACCACCGCCCGTCTTTACCATTTAAGTTTTCATCAACAGCTTATTGGTATCAAGAAAAGGCTGTGCCACTACCATATCCATTGCCCGATAAAGAAAAATTGGTTGATTGGTATTTGATAAGAGATACAGACCATCAATCTATTCCGTAAAAAGAGGAATTTTATACAAAGTAGAACTAAATCAACATCAAACAATATAAGTAATATAACTTTTTGTAAAAACATGATCATGAAGAGAAAAAAACTAACAAAAATTGCAGGTATATCATTGCTGATAATGATGGCATTGGTAACGACCGTTTCATGTACAAGTAGTAAAAAATCAAATAAAATGAAGAGCAAGTATGAGCAAGGAACATTCGGATATGATTTAGATTATCTTTCCGAAAAAGACGATTTAATCGTGTTACAATCTGATGATGCACAAGCCCAAATCATTGTATCGGCTAAGTATCAAGCTAAAGTGTTTACATCCACTGCCAATGGGAAAGAAGGTAAAAGTCATGGCTTTATCAATTACCGCTTTTTTGATGCCGGAGTAGTTGATGAACATATGAATGGTTTTGGTGGTGAGGACAGGTTTTGGTTAGGCCCCGAAGGTGGACAGTATTCCATTTATTTTGCACCAGAGACCGAACAGGTATATGATAATTGGCATACGCCTAAAGCTATTGATATAGAGCCTTGGGAGCTTGTACATGCTGATAATCAAGAAGCAGTTTTAAGCAAATATATGGAACTCCCTAACTATTTAGGAACGGTTTTAAATATAGATGTAGAGCGGAAAATCAGCCTGCTTTCAGAAGAAGCGATTGCACAAGCATTGAATATTGCTATTCCGGAAGCCGTGAATATGGTGGCTTATACTACAGCTAATAAAATTACGAATAAGAATGATTTTGAATGGACAACAGCAACCGGTACCGTATGTATTTGGATGTTGGATATGTTCAATCCTTCCGAGAAAGCCGTTACTGTCATTCCTTTCCATGAAGGGGAAGAAGCAGCATTGGGCAAAATTGTGACGGATGATTATTTTGGTCAGATTCCGGCAGACAGACTTATTGCGGATGCGGGGGCATTGTTCTTTAAAACCGATGGACTATCAAGGGGTAAACTGGGAATGAATGCCAAACGCACCAAGAATATAGCAGGCAATTACGATCCTATTTCCGGAAGATTAACCATAGTTACCTTCAAAGCATATCCTGATGCAACTTACTTAAACCAAGTTTGGGATCCGATAGAAAACCCATTAATTGGCGATGCTTTGAATGCTTATAACGATGGCCCATTGGAGGATGGCAGCATTATGGGACCTTTCTTGGAATTAGAAAGTTGCTCGCCCGCTGCATTCTTAAAACCGGAGGAATCCCTATCACATCAACATGCTGTATATCATTTCGTAGGTGATGAAGAAGCCTTATCGCCCATTTGCGAAAGCTTACTTGGTGTGAGTATAGAACAAATTAAAACCATTTTTTAAACTGATAGATCATGAGTGCAAAAACTGAAAAAGCTCCGCGTTTAGTTCCGGCTGGAATTATCTTTCCTTTTATTTTACTGACTTCTTTATTCTTTATTTGGGCTGTTCCTAATAATATGACAGACACCATGTTAGCTGCCTTTAAGCGTATTATGAGTTTGTCAGACACACAAACCGCTTGGATTCAAGTGGTATGTTACCTATTGGGATATGGGTTTTTTGCCCTACCCGGTGCCATATATATTAAAAAACACACCTATAAATCAGGGGTATTATTAGCCTTGGGATTTTGTATCACCGGTGGCATGCTGTTTTATCCGGCTATGCTTGCCAACTCTTATAGTTCAACTATAAGTTTTGGTTTATACCTATTGGCCATTTTTGTACTTTTTGCCGGTTTATCCATTATGGAAACTTCCGCAAATTCGTATGTTTATGCTTTAGGTGACCCGAAAACAGCTACCAGACGGTTGAATTTCTCCCAATCTTTCAATCCTTTTGGAGCATTGACAGGTGTAATTGTAAGTCAAGTTTTTGTACTTTCCCAACTCAATACCATGGGTGCAGCCGAGCGCGCTTCCATGAATACACAAGAATTAATTAAGATTCAAAACAATGAGTTATTCGCTGTTACCAATGCCTATATGATTTTAGGCTTTATCATGTTGGTACTTTTCTTACTGATAATATTCACCAAAATGCCTAAGGCTCAGGATGATGATAAAACGGTGGATTTAAAAGCAACTTTCAAAAGATTGTTGAAAAACAAAAACTATGTATGGGGCGTAATAGCGCAATTTTTCTATGTAGGTGCTCAAATCGCTGTATGGTCATTCATCATTCGCTACATCATGCATCAACTTGATTTAGATTCTATTGTTGCTGCTCTCGGTGCCAATCCTTCCGCTGAAAACGTGATTGCTGCCTTACGTAATGTAGAGCCTGTAGCTGCTGCTTTCTATAACTTATGCGAAGCTATAGGTTTGGATGCTTTGCTTCCGCGAACAGCTGAACAAGCCGGTGCCACTTATTATGTGATGTCGTTGATACTATTTGTGGGTGGCCGATTCATCTGTACTTGGTTGATGAAATACATCCGCCCGGTGAATTTATTATCTGCACTGACTATCTTGGCTGTAATCTTCTCTTTGATGACAGTATATGCACCCGGACATTTAGGCGTATATGCCTTAATGGGTATTTCAGGCTCCATGTCCTTGATGTTCCCAACTATCTACGGTTTAGGCGTTAGAGGCTTAGGTGATGATACAAAAATCGGTGGCTCAGGTATGGTGATGGCTATTGCCGGTGCTGCTGTGCTTACGCAAATTCAAGGCATCTTATCTGACCAAGCCGGCAGTATTAAATTTGCCTATTGGGTACCAACGATAGCATTTGCAATGATTGCTTATTATAGCTTAACGATAGCGAGAAATAAAGAAATTCAATCGCAAATTAAAGATTAAAAAAATGATGGAAAAATTAGTAATCGGTATTGATTTCGGAACTGATTCGTGTAGAGCATTGATAGTTGATACAGTTTCCGGAAAAGAATTAGCAACGCATACTGCCTATTATCCAAGATGGAAAGAAGGACTGTATTGTAATCCTGCACAAAATCAATACAGACAACATCCACAAGATTATATCGATTCCTTGATAGCAGTGGTGCAGGGTGCTATCAAGCAATTAGACAAAGAACAAATTGCCCATATAGTTGGTTTGGGTATAGATACTACCGGTAGCACACCTTGCTTGACCAATGAGGAAGGTGTGCCATTGGCATTGCTACCCGAATTTCAGGAAAATCCCAATGCAATGTTTGTTTTATGGAAAGACCATACTTCCGTGAAAGAGGCCGATGAAATCAATGCTTTGGCTAAAAAATGGGAAGTTGATTTCACTGCTCGTTCTGGTGGCGTGTATTCTTCCGAATGGTTTTGGGCAAAAGCTTTACATGTATTGCGTGAGGACGAATCTATTCGAAAAACTGCCTATGCCATTATTGAGCATAGCGATTGGATGTCTGCTTTATTAACCGATAATTTGAAACCTGAAAAAGTCAAACGGAACAGATGTGCAGCAGGACATAAAGCCATGTGGGCAGCGGAGTGGGGCGGTTATCCGTCTCAGGAATTTTTATCTACCTTAGATCCCTTGCTCGATGGCTTTGCAGCAAGAATGGACAGCCAAACCTTCACGAGTGATGAATCTGCCGGACAAATCTCTGACTATTGGGCTGAAAAATTAGGCCTACCAAAACATGTAACCATTGCTGTGGGCATGTTAGATGCTCATGCCGGTGCTGTAGGAGCAGGCATTCG
>CAYPYZ010000002.1:0-4301 GCA_964414805.1 uncultured Paludibacter sp. | reverse complement strand
AAAGCCATTGAAGATAAAATACTGATAAGGCTAACTGAGGAAGCCGAAAAATTGGATGAAATACAGGATAATTTAATTGCTAATGATTGGTTGAATGGCAGAAGAACCCCCTTTGCTAATCAAGCATTGCAAGGAGCGATTGCCGGTCTGACCTTAGGCACTACTCCCTCGCAGATTTTCAGGAGTTTAGTGGAAGCTACAGCCTTTGGTTCCAAAACCATCATGGATCATATAGTTAATGAAGAAGTCAAGATAACAGAGATCATTGCCGTAGGAGGTATCTCTCAAAAATCGCCTTATGTGATGCAAGTTTTAGCTGATGTGATGGGTGTTAATATCACAGTAGCTTCTTCAGAACAAGCCGGAGCTTTGGGTATGGCCATGTATGCTGCGGTCGCTGCTAAAGTATTTGATAAAATAGAAACAGCCATCAGTATTATGGTTCCGCAAGCTGAAATCGTTTATCAACCCAATAAAGATAAGTCGAACTACTATTTAGAAAAATATAGTCAATATAAAAAATTGAATAAATTTGTTGAAAGTGTGTAGTTGGTGATTTGTTCTTTTCAACAACTTATACTACCTTTGCCCCCGCATCGGTTTCATTGAGGGTATCCACCCCAAGTGATGAAAAGGGAATCAGGTGAAAATCCTGAACAGACCCGCTGCTGTAAGACCTTGGTTCGGATGAGTATACGCTACCATCACAAGCGGACTAACTATCAAACATACTATTGCCACTGACTGAATGGATATAAAAAGTTGGGAAGGCGTTTGATAGGAAAGGTTAAGTCAGAAGACCTGCCATGCGTAATTTTGTCGAAAGCTTCGGGGATAAGCTTAAAATTCATGGCATCTTTTTTTACTGCATACTTGATTTTAAACCCGCTTCCCAAGCTATTTGACTGATACTCAAACTCAAATAGTTATGTTGCGCTTGTTTTTTAGTTCTCAATCTTTACGCATTATCAGATTATCGTTGATAGTTTGTTGTGTTATACCCTCTTTTCTGAGGGCGGAAGAGCCATTAGATAGTTTGAAAACTTATGATATTCAAGAAATTACCGTAACCGAACAATATAGAAATATAGAGGCAAGGTCCGCTTCCCCATTGCAAATCCTATCGACTAATCAATTTAACCAACTGCAAATTTTGCAGGTTTCGGATGCCATGAAACATTTCTCTGGCGTTATAGTCAAGGATTATGGTGGGGTAGGCGGTCTCAAAACTGTTTCCGTAAGGAGTTTGGGAGCTGCCCATACTGCCGTGAGTTATGATGGCATGGCCTTGTCCGATTACCAAAGTGGACAAATAGATTTAGGGCGTTTTTCTTTGGATAATGTGGAATTACTTTCGTTGAATATTGGTCAAAATGATAATATATTTCAACCTGCACAGTTGTTTGCTGCCGCTTCTTTGCTTAATATCCGCTCTAAAACTCCACGCTTTGTTGAGCATAAAACGACCAATCTTCAAGCAGCTGTGAAAGTAGGTTCTTTTGGACTGATTAATCCAAGTTTTGCCATGCAACAGCGATTAAATCAGACTTTCTCTTTGATCTATGGGGGTGAGTATTTAAAAATTGAAGGTAATTATCCTTATCTGCTGACGCAAAGCTACCAAGGCGAAGGAACAAGCATCAAGGCAATTCGTAAAAATTCTGACGTGGAGAATTTGAGGGCTGAAGCCGGTTTGTATGCCCAGTTTTCTGAAAAGGAATCAGCCTATTTAAAAGCTTATTATTACCATTCCAATCGCGGTTTGCCGGGTGCTACCATCTTTTATCATGATCAAGCTTTTGTTTCCCAAAGATTGGATGATGATAGTTTTTTCGCGCAAGCACATTATGAAAAGCATTTTAATCAACAGTGGGCTATGCAGTTAAATGGCAAATACCAATATGGTTATGTGCATTATTTGGATACCATCGCTTTGAATGCTTATGGCAAGGAAGAAACGGTATTTATTCAAAATCAGTATTATACATCGGCATCTGCCTTATATAGACCCATAGCGCAATTTTCCTTGTCTTTTTCAACGGATTGGGCTATAAATAACATGTTTGCCAACTATGAACAGCCTGCCTTGACCAATAGTTTTGCTAAGCCGTTGCGATTTACCAATTATAATGTGCTGGCAGCCAAATATGTAGCAGAACAGTTTGTGTTGACGGGCAATTTGCTATCTGCTTTCACCAAAGAGACTGTGGCGATTGGACAAGCCGGTGAGGATGTCAAAAAGTTATCTCCATATATGGGTATTACATACAAACCCTTTGAGAAAGCCGATTTTCGCGTACGTGCTTTTTATAAAAACAGCATACATTTACCTACTTTCAATGATTTGTATTATGCAAGAGTAGGGAACACCAATCTTAAACCTGAAATTGCCGATCAATTCAATATAGGACTGACGTATAGTACTGAAATTAATGAGTATATACAGCATTTTAGCCTGACTGCCGATGCTTATCAAAACCATGTAAAAGATAAAATTGTTGTTTTGCCTACCCAAAATTTGTTTAAATGGACTACCCTGAACATGGGTGAAGTAGCTATAAGAGGATTGGATGCTACGGCAGAACTCGCTTGGCAGGCTATCCAAGATTATCTCATCATTTTTGGGGGCACATTCAACTACCAGCGAGCCATAGATGTGACTGATGAAAATAATGGTTCTTACGGACATCAGATTCCCTATACACCTAAGTTTTCAGGCTCAGGCAGGATAAGCATTACAACGCCTTGGATAGACTTATCTTATGCAGTGATTTGGTCGGGGAAGCGCTATGTGTTGTTTCAAAACTATGCGGAGAATGCTTTATCAGCCTATAGCGATCACAGTTTATCAGCCAATCGTAATTTTAAATACAAAACCCATAGCTTCAATTTTCAAGTGGAAGCTTTGAATATATTCAATCAAAATTATGCCATTGTTAGATGGTTTCCTATGCCCGGAAGATCCTTTAGGGCAAGTATTTATTATAAATTTTAATTATTAATTTTATAGTATGAAAATTAACAAAATTTTATGGAGTGTGCTCATGATGAGTGTTTTAGTGTTATTTACAGCTTGTGAAGAAGATGTTATACAAACAGGTCCACAATTGACTGGTGACCCCGGTAATGTACAGTTTTTTACCCTTTCGGAAGGCAGTTGGAACGGAAACAACAGTACTTTGGCTTTTTGCGACTTTACAAAAACTACTAAAACCATCAAATCCGATATATTTCTTGAGGTTAACAATCGTGGATTAGGCGATATGGCCAACGATATGGCTATTTACGGCAGTAAATTATACATAGTTGTGAATGGTTCCAATACCGTAGAAGTTATAGATGTTCACAGCAAAGCCCTTGTTAAACAAATCCCTATGGTTAATGAAGAAGGTGAAGGTCGCAGTCCGAGGAAAGTAGCTTTTGCCGATGGCAAGGCCTATATCAGTTCCTTTGATGGTACGGTAGTAAAAATAGACACTACCACTTTGGCTATCGAAGATTGGGTATTATGCGGTAGCAATCCTGAAGGTTTATGCGTGGCAAATGGTAAATTGTACGTTTCGAACTCCGGTGGATTAAATTACCCTGACTATGATAATACCGTTACAGTCATTGATTTAGCAAGTTTTGAAACCATAAAAACAATCACTGTAGATACCAATCCCGGAAGAATTTTAGCTGATAGTGAAGGCGATGTGTATGTGGCAACTCTTGGAAATTACGATGATGTATTTAGTAAATTACACCGTATTAGTTCAGTTACAGACGAATTAATCGAAAGTTTTGAAGACATTCAATTAGTTGATTTCAGTATTTATCAAGACAAAGCCTACCTATACAATTTCGGCAGTTCCGTTCAAGTATTTGATTGTTTAAGCGAAACCCTTATCCAAGAAGACTTTCTTCAAGGTACCAATGACATTCAAGCCATTAACGGTCTCAGCATCAACCCTGCAAACGGCGATATCTACCTCACCGATGCCAAGGACTACACCATTTTCGGTGCATTGTATGGCTACGACAAAAACGGTAATTTGAAGTTTAATATCAATGAGATAGGCTTGAATCCAAAGGTTGTGGTATTTGTGGATTAAGTGGAGCTGGAGGGAGTCGAACCCTCGTCCAAACAAGGAAAAAATAAGCTTTCTACATGTTTATCTTCGTTTAAGTTTTCGTGCAGCGGCAAGACCGAAGCCACCAACCGTTGCCTTATCCTCTGAGCTTTCGTGTTGGTTACGAGGCTAACCAACACTATCCCCGATTTAGCTGCACCCTCTGATCATCAGCCTCGGAGCGACGGC
>CAYPYZ010000001.1:0-43430 GCA_964414805.1 uncultured Paludibacter sp. | reverse complement strand
TTCCCCATCCATCAGTATCTATAATGTCCCAACCCCACCTTAGCAAAGCTGGATTCTCTGATATAGTGTCCTTACCTGCAAATCCGCCAGTCCAAATGCCACCACCGCTTAAACTATCATTGTGATAAATCAAAGCATCAGCTTGTTTCACCACATCAAGAGGCGTTAAATGAATAGTATCTATTTCAGTACTATCAGATATAATACGCTGCATACCCGATTTTACAGCTTCAATTCTAATCTTTGCATCAGGGCTTAACCTAAATTGTTTAGGCTCTTGCACTTCTTTTTCACAGGCTATAAATAGTGGAAGGAGAAATAATAAATGGAGTTTTTTCATTGTGGTAAAACATTATTAGATGAATAATTAATGGTAGAGCTTATCGTTCATCAACAGGGACAAATTTAAGGAAAAAATTGGTTTGAAGCTAATCAACATTCGATGCTTGTGATTATATATTGAGTCTTACTATATTTAATTTTGTCCCATATGGGACATTATTTTGTGCGGATGCATGATGTTATACTGCTTTTTCAGGGCGGGCATTCCGCTTTAAATATTCCTTATCTAAGTAATAAAAATAATATTCAACCGTACAATGTTCTTCCCCCGACCTTAGCAGATGAGCCATAGAACCAAGGAGAAAAGCGTTAAGAAATATCCACTGTTTGAGCAACGTAGTTGCGAGTTTGGAGATTTCAGCTTTTCGACTGCCAACAGGCAAATAAAAGCCGTACTGTATGTGAAAGAAAAAGGAAAAATTACCAATAGCGATTATCAGTTCATAAATTCTGTATCTAAAAGAACTGCTACAAACGATTTAACGGAGTTGGTATCCAAGTCTCTATTAAAGAGGATTGGGACTTCGGGTTCTAGTATTTGGTACGAGGTAGTGGGGCAATAGTGGGGCAAGTTGGGCAACGGTTGGGCGATTGTTGGGCAATTTAGCATTCCGAACGTCAATTTATTGAGAGAAGATGTATTAATAATGTAAATAAACAATATTATAGACCAATAGTCTTAAATAAAAAGTGATGACTTTAAATTTGCTAATTGCAGCTGCTCCTTTAGTGTAAAATTAATTGTTCCGCCACTACGGGCGGAGGGGTTACTGGCTGTTGTTTTTACCGCAAGATAAATCTTACGATTAATCACATGGCGTCCTCCGGACGAGGTTGAGGGTGTGTCTCATATGGGACTGTCCCTTAAATTTATTAGAAGTATTGCGGGGCTAAAATTTTATCCCTACCTTTGTGGTGTTTAATATAATGACCATGCCTACACTATTTATTATTTTTGGTTTACGCTTTTACTTTTATGCAGACGAACATTTACCAATTCATATTCATATTGAAAATGGAGACGGAAGAGCAAAGATAAATATTGAACCTCATATAGAGCTAGTTTATAACAAAGGAATTAAACAACAGGATCTTAAAAAAGCTATGAATATTATCGAAATCTACAAAAATGAAATTATTACAAAATGGAAGGAGTTTCACGATGAATAATGATAATAATTTAAAGCTAAAGTTATGGAAACAATTAAGAAAATTTGGTTTGCAGATGAGCGGATTTATATACAAACATCCAATGAAAAGGTTTATAGCCGTCCCTTAGAGGCTTTTCCAAGATTGAAGGATGCCAATGAAAATGACCGTAATCAATTTCAAATTGGTCGTTTTGGCGATGATATTCGTTGGGAGAATATAGATGAAGATATCCATATTAGTAGTTTTTTTGAGACAAAAGAACCGAATTATGCAAATGAAATAGCCCGAATATTCAGCCTGTTTCCTCAATTGAATGTCTCGGAAGTGGCACGTTCAATAGGCATCAATAAAAGCCTTTTGGCAAAATATATTTATGGCATTAAAAACCCGTCTGCAAAACGAATCCAAGAAATTAAGAAAGCTTTACACCAACTCGGTAAGGAATTGATTGCTGTTTAAGTCAGCTGTATTTGCAAGTCATTTGTTTGTAATTACTACAAAACTATTTCATCTGTGAAACCATTTTCATAAATCTGATACTATATTCAACCGCACAACGCCCTCTCCCGACCTCGTCGGGTGAGCCATAAAATCAGTGAGAAATGCGTTAAAAATCGTTCTTGTTTGAGCAACGCAGTTGCGAGTTTGAACGATTTAGCATTTCGAACGCCAATTTTATGAGCGAAGCCGGCGCAGTCTTGACTTTTTGCACACTTTTTTGTCAAGAAAAAAGTGTGGTAATAGAATTGACTTTTTTTGCTTCATTATTTGTGTCAAGACAAAAAAATGAAGATTTGGGTCAAGCCAAAAAGGAAGATCCGAATAGAAAGATTAAAAATTCTTATACTGCTTTTTAATGAAATAATTGATTGTACCGCCACTACGGGCGGAGAGCTTGTTAGCTGTTATTTTTACCGCAAGATAAATCTCACGGTAAATCACATTGCGTCCTTAAGATTATTGATGCAATGCATTATATGCAGATTGTGGATTTTTTCTTGTAAATTTGCAAACTATTTTTAACTCCTAATTTGATTCAAAATTTACAATTCAAAAACAATATGAAAAAACAAACTTTATTGATGATTCTTGATGGTTGGGGTATTGGCAACGGCTCAAAGGCCGACGTAATTGCTTCAACTCCAACTCCAAACTGGGATAAATTAGTCGCAACTTATCCAAATTCTTATCTCTTGGCTTCTGGCGAAAATGTGGGTTTACCTGATGGACAAATGGGTAATTCGGAAGTGGGTCACCTGAATATCGGTGCCGGAAGGGTGGTGTATCAAGATTTAGTAAAGATTAACATGGCTTGCCGCGATAACAGCATCTTGAAAAATCCGGAGATTATCAACGCTTATACTTATGCCAAAAAGCATCATAAAAAAATGCACTTCCTTGGATTGGTTTCTGACGGTGGCGTGCATTCTTCTTTGGAACATCTGTTTAAACTTTTAGATATTGCCAAAGTTTATGGCATCGATCAGGCCTATGTGCATTGCTTTATGGATGGTCGCGATACCGATCCCAAAAGCGGTGTGGGCTATTTGGAACAATTGGAAAAACATATGAAAGATAGCTCCGGAAAAATCGCTTCGGTGATTGGTCGCTATTACTCTATGGACCGCGATAAGAGATGGGAAAGGGTGAAATTGGCCTATGATTTATTGGTTAAAGGCGAAGGTAGCAAAAGCACTAACCCTATTGAGGCAGTCAAAGCGTCTTATGAAGCGGGCGTAACCGACGAATTTATCAAACCCGTTGTGATCACTGATGATCAAGGAAATCCTACTGCCACCATCGAAGCCGGGGATGTGATTGTGTTCTACAACTTCCGCAATGATAGGGCTAAGGAACTGACTATCATGCTTACGCAAGAAGATATGCCGGATTATGGTACTTCCATTATTCCGTTGGAGTATTACACCATGACTCCCTACGATTCTTCTTTTAAAGGAATGAATATCTTATTTGGGAAAAATAATGTGGATAATACTTTGGGTGAATATCTTTCAAATTTGGGTATGACCCAATTACGCATTGCTGAAACTGAGAAATTCCCACACGTAACCTTCTTCTTTTCAGGAGGTAGAGAAGCTGAATATAAAGGCGAGGAGCGTATTTTAATCCCTTCACCAAAAGTGGCTACCTACGATTTACAACCTGAAATGTCGGCTTACGGCATTACAGATGCTTTAATTGCTGAATTGAATAAAAAGAAATTTGATTTTATTTGTCTGAACTATGCCAATGGCGATATGGTGGGACATACAGGTGTGTATGAGGCCATTGAGAAAGCTGTGGCTACGGTGGATGAATGTGTAGGAAAAGTAGTTGAAACGGCTGTTGCCAATGATTATGAGGTGATTATCATTGCCGACCATGGTAATGCTGACAATGCAATCAATCCCGATGGCTCGCCCAATACTGCGCACTCACTGAATCCTGTGCCTATTGTTTATGTAACACAACGTCCGGATGCCGCCGTTACAAATGGTATTTTAGCCGATGTAGCGCCTTCGGTTTGTCAGATTTTAGATATCCCGCAACCTGCCGAGATGACGGGTAAAGGATTGTTGAAATTCTAAATCATAGCTTTTATGCATTGGTTTTCTATGTAATTATTTAAGATGAAATCCCTTTTACAAGAACGTATATTGATTTTGGATGGTGCCATGGGCACTATGATCCAGCGTTATAAACTGCAAGAAAGCGATTACCGTGGTAGTCGCTTTGCAGATGTGGCCTTTCCACAAAAGGGAAATAATGATTTGTTGGTACTGACGCAACCCGATATTATTCATGCCATTCATACGCAGTATTTGGAGGTGGGTGCCGACATTATAGAAACCAATACTTTCAATGCGCAGCGCATCTCTATGGAGGATTATGGTATGCAAGCGCAGGTACGCGAAATCAATTTTGAAGCGGCCCGTTTGGCAAGAAAAGCAGCGGATGCTTATACGGCCAAAACGCCTGATAAACCGCGCTTTGTGGCTGGGGCTATCGGTCCTACCAATAAAACTGCTTCGCTATCTCCGGATGTTAATAATCCTGCTTTTCGTGCCATTACTTTCGATCAATTGGTGGATGCTTATCATGAGCAAATGTTGGCTCTGATAGAAGGAGGCGTGGATGCCTTGTTGATTGAAACGATATTTGATACCTTGAATGCCAAAGCTGCTATTTATGCTGCAAATCAAGCGATGCTGACAGCCGGCAAAAAGGTGGAGTTGATGTTGTCTGTAACGGTTACGGATAAGAGTGGCAGGACTTTATCGGGTCAGACCATCCGTGCATTCATGACTTCAGTAGCGCATGCGGATATTTTATCCATAGGGTTGAACTGCTCTTTTGGTGCCAAGGATTTAAAGCCGTATTTACAAGAAATTGCAAAATATAGTGAGCATTATATCAGTGTGTATCCCAATGCCGGACTACCCAATCAGTTTGGGGAATATGATGAAAGCCCGGAAACCATGGCCGCACAAGTCCAAGAGTTTATAGATGAAGGCTTGGTCAATATCATTGGTGGTTGCTGCGGTACTACACCCGAACATATTGCCGCCTATACGCAAATGGTAAAATTTGCTGATTTGCGCACCCCTGCAAATGATAAAAATGACGCAGGAACGCTGTATTTATCAGGCTTAGAACAATTGGCTGTTAAACCAGATTCGCTATTTGTCAATATAGGAGAAAGATGCAATGTGGCCGGTTCCAAAAAGTTTTTGCGCTTAATTAATAACAAGCAATATGAGGAAGCTATAACCATTGCACGGGAGCAAGTTGCAGATGGTGCACAAATCATAGACATCAATATGGATGATGCCATGTTGGATGCTGTGCAGGAGATGACTACTTTCCTCAATTATATAGTATCTGAACCGGAAATTTCTAAGGTTCCCATCATGATAGATTCCTCCAAATGGGAAGTCATAGAAGCCGGTTTGAAATGCGTACAAGGCAAATGCGTAGTTAATTCCATCAGTTTGAAAGAGGGGGAAGCCGACTTTATAGAAAAGGCCAAACAAATTCGTGCTTATGGAGCTGCTGTGGTAGTTATGGCTTTCGATGAGGCGGGTCAAGCTGATACTTTCGCAAGGAGAATAGAGATTTGCGAAAGATCTTACCGTTTACTGACTGAAAAAGCCAATTTTCCTCCACAAGATATTATTTTCGATCCTAATATTTTACCCATTGCGACAGGCATAGAAGAGCACAGTCATTATGCGGTTGACTTCATAGATACTACACGTTGGATTAAAGCAAATTTACCTTTTGCACGGGTCAGTGGCGGCATTAGTAATTTGTCTTTTTCTTTCCGCGGCAACAATATCGTACGGGAAGCTATGCACTCGGTCTTCTTATACCATGCTATTCAGGCAGGTATGGATATGGGTATAGTGAATGCCGGTATGCTGCAAATTTATGAGGAGATACCCAAAGACTTATTGGCGTATGTAGAGGATGTGGTGTTGAACCGCAGACCGGATGCTACCGAGCGTATGATTGTCTATGCGCAAAAGGTAAAAACAGATGCTACAGACCGAGATACTACAATCAAACAACAAGATGCTTGGCGTTCGGGAGATTTGCAATCGCGTTTAGAGCATGCCTTGATTAAGGGCATCAGTGAATACTTAGAAGAGGACTTGCAAGAAGCTTTAGAGCAATATCCAACTGCATTGGATATCATTGAACAGCCTTTGATGAGTGGGATGAATATAGTGGGTGAGTTATTTGGTTCAGGGAAAATGTTTTTACCGCAGGTAGTCAAGACTGCCCGAACTATGAAAAGGGCTGTGGCCTTTTTGCAGCCTTATATTGAAGCCGGAAAAGTACCCGGACAAAGTTCTTCCGCAGGGAAATTCTTGATTGCTACTGTAAAAGGGGATGTGCATGATATTGGAAAGAACATAGTAGCGGTGGTTTTGGGTTGTAATAATTATGAAGTCATAGATTTAGGTGTGATGGTACCCACCGAAAAACTGATAGAAACAGCAATCAAAGAAAAAGTGGATATATTGGGTGTGAGCGGGTTGATTACGCCTTCTTTGGAAGAAATGACGGTGGTAGCTGCAGCTATGGAAAAAGCAGGATTGAAGATACCTTTGTTTATTGGGGGTGCAACTACTTCTAAATTACATACGGCAGTGAAAATTGCTCCCAACTACAGTGGACCGGTAGTTTATGTAAAAGATGCTTCAGTCAATACGCAAATCGTATCGCAATTGATGAATCCGAATACGCAAGCTTCTTTTATAGGAAATTTAAATAGGGAATATGAGCAGTTAAGGGAGAAACAGACCAATAATGTCAAGATTTTGCCCTTTGATCAAGCACAAAAACACAAGCCAAATCTGTTTTGATTCGGCTTGTAGCATGAGGTAAAACTATGCAGTATCGTAATTAATCGATGAGTTTATTGATTACCATATGGGCAATAACTCCCACTACCATCAAAGCACCGGCGGCAATCAACAAATTATTAGAAGCTGTAGCTGTAAAGTAATACACTGCTAACAAAATAGCACCAATCAATAAAATAATAGGGCCTAAATATTTTAAGAGGGTTTTCATATATAACTTATTTATTTTCCATGCAAATTAAGTGATTTTTTATCAGGAAATCAAATTTTTGAGTAATTTCTTTTAAATTTGCATCTTTGCAGGAATAAAATTTACAAACATCATGCGTATCATCATTGTAGGAACAGCTTATCCATATAGGGGCGGACTTGCGGCATTCAACGAAAGATTGGCTAAGCAATTCCAAGATGAAGGGCATGAAGTGGAAATGATTACATTCAGTTTGCAATATCCTAATTTTCTGTTTCCTGGCAAAACGCAATATACAGATGCACCATATCCTACCCATCTGAATATTAAAAGGTTGATCAATGCTGTCAATCCCTTTTCATGGATAAAAACTGCAAAATATATCCAAAAGCAAAAACCGGATAAAATTATTTTCTGCTATTGGATGTCGTTTATGGCTCCTTGTTTTGGCTATATTGCTCGAAATTCTAAATCTGATAGCACTAAAACTATCGGACTTATACACAATATGATTCCGCATGAGCCTACCATTTTAGATAAACTCTTTTCAGGATATTTTGTCAATGCCATGGATGGTTTTTTGGCTATGGCGCAAGCTGTAGTGCAGGATATCAATAAGTTTGATAAGCATAATATTCCTAAATTAGTTTCTCCACATCCGCTTTACGATCATTATGGAGATAAGGTAAATCGTGCCATTGCTGCTAATGAATTGGGCTTAGATCCGGCTTTTAACTACATTATGTTCTTTGGTTTCATAAGGCATTACAAAGGTTTGGATTTACTAATTCAAGCTTTTGCTGATGAGAGATTACGCCAATTTCCTGTAAAGTTAATTATTGCAGGGGAATTTTATGAGGATGAAAAAACCTATTTGGAGCTTATAGAGGGTATGCAAATCGTAAATTTTGTTGAATTGCGCACTGAGTTTATTGCAGATGATGCTATAAAATATTACTTTAGCCTTGCTGATATGGTAGCACAACCTTATCGTTCTGCTACACAAAGTGGGGTTAGCCAGATAGCTTATCATTTTGATACGCCCATATTAGTAACGGATGTAGGTGGATTGGCGGAGATAGTGCCGCATAATAAAGTCGGCTATGTGGTAAATGTAGACCCAGCAAAAATTGCAGATGCTTTGGTTGATTTTTATGCCAATAAGCGTAAAGAAGCATTTGTGGAAAACATACAGGAAGAGAAGAAAAAATATGCTTGGTCGCAGATGACCGCAACCATCAATAGTTTATAATTTTAAAATATATCAATAATGGCAAAAGAAATTGCTACAACCCCTTTAATGAAACAGTATTTCGATATTAAATCGAAGCATCCAGATGCAATATTGTTGTTCCGTTGTGGTGATTTTTACGAGACTTTTTCTGAAGATGCCATTACTTCTTCTGAGATTCTCGGTATTACTTTGACACGCCGTGCTAATGGTGCTGCTAAAAGTGTAGAATTAGCCGGATTTCCACATCACGCCTTGGATACTTACTTGCCAAAGTTAGTCCGTGCAGGAAAAAGAGTAGCCATTTGTGAGCAATTAGAGGATCCCAAACTGACTAAAAAATTAGTCAAACGAGGTGTGGTAGAATTAGTTACGCCCGGTGTTTCTTATAGTGATACCACGCTTAGCCATAAGGAAAACAATTTTTTAGCTTCTGTCTATTTTGATAAAAAAATGGCCGGAGTTGCTTTTTTGGATATATCCACTGGTGAGTTTTTGATTGCGGAGGGAACCATAGAGTACGTTGATAAATTATTGAATAATTTTGCTCCAAAAGAGGTTTTATACGACAGGAATAAAAAGCAAGCTTTTGAAGAAAATTTTGGTAATAAGTTTTTTACTTATGGGGTGGAAGATTGGGTTTTTACTCCGGTTACTGCTGAAGAACGACTATTAAAACAGTTTGAAACCCATACGCTTAAAGGCTTTGGCGTTGAAAATTTACCTTTTGCCATTGTGGCGGCAGGGGCAGCTTTGCATTATTTGGATATTACCGTACATCAACAAACCGAGCATATCACGCATTTATCACGTATTGAGGAAGAAAGGTATGTCTGGTTGGATCGCTTTACTGTCAATAATTTAGAGCTGTTAAACTCCCCACATGAAGGTGCCAAAACCTTGGTGCAAGTCTTGGATAAGACCATTTCCCCTATGGGTGCAAGGTTGATGCGACGCTGGATAGCTTTTCCTTTAAAGGATGTACAACCTATTAATGAGCGTTTGGGTGTAGTTGAATATTTTTTTAAACATCCGGAAATCAAGGATTTGCTTACGCAAAATATTGCGTTGATGGGTGATTTAGAACGTATCATCTCGAAAGTGGCAGTTGAAAGAATTAGTCCGCGCGAGGTAATGCAATTAAAAGTAGCATTGAGAGCCATAGAGCCTATTAAGAATCTTTGTGCTGACGCTGATAATACAGCATTGAATAAATTAGCTGAGCAATTAAATCCTTGTCCGCTCATAGCTGAAAAAATCGAAAAAGAGATACATCCCGATCCGCCAACCATGATTAATAAAGGGCATGTGATAAGGGAAGGTGTTAATGCTGAATTGGATGAACTCAGAGATCTGTCCCATTCAGGTAAGAGCTATTTGCAGAAAATACAAGAGCGGGAAAGTAAACTTACCGGCATCCCAAGTTTAAAAATCGGGTATAATAATGTATTCGGTTATTATATTGAAATTCGGAATACGCATAAGGATAAAGTTCCGGAAGGCTGGGTGCGCAAGCAAACTTTAGTGAATGCTGAACGCTATATCACGCAAGAATTAAAGGAATATGAGGAGAAGATTTTGGGTGCTGAGGAGAAAATCCTACACTTGGAAACTATCTTATTTGCAGAATTAGTGCAAAGTTTGGTGGATTATATCACTGCTATTCAGCTCAATGCTAATTTAATTGCACAAATTGATTGTTTGTTATCTTTCGCGAAAGTTTCTGCTGAACATAAATATATCCGGCCGGCAATTAACGACAGCCATATTATTGATATTAAGCAAGGGCGACATCCTGTTATTGAATTGCAATTGCCTATAGGTGAGTCTTATATCAGCAATGATGTGTATTTGGATGATACTACCCAACAAGTTATTATAGTTACCGGTCCGAATATGTCAGGTAAATCTGCTTTATTACGTCAGACTGCCCTCATTACTTTGATAGCGCAGATTGGATGTTTTGTTCCTGCGGAAAGTGCCAGTATAGGTGTGGTTGATAAGATATTTACCCGTGTTGGTGCCAGTGATAATATATCACAGGGTGAGTCTACATTTATGGTTGAGATGAATGAGGCCGCCAGTATTTTGAATAATATCTCTAATAGAAGTTTGATTTTATTTGATGAATTGGGTAGGGGAACTTCTACTTATGATGGTATTTCAATAGCTTGGGCTATAGTTGAGTACATCCATGAACATCCACATGCCAAGGCTAAAACCCTTTTTGCTACGCATTATCACGAATTGAATGAGATGGAAAAATCTTTCAATCGCATCAAGAACTACAATGTTTCGGTTAAAGAAATAGATAAAAAAATCATTTTCTTACGGAAGTTGGTCAGGGGTGGCAGCGAGCATAGTTTCGGTATTCATGTTGCCAAAATGGCGGGTATGCCTCAAAGTATTGTGAAAAGAGCCGATCAAATTCTTAAGCAATTAGAAACAGACAACAGACAAACCGGTATTGCTAAACCTATAGCTGAAATTGCTGGTCAGCGGGAAGGTTTACAACTTAGCTTTTTCCAATTAGACGATCCGGTTTTGGAGCAAATCAGGGATGAAATTCAAAACTTGGATATCAACAATTTGACGCCTGTTGAGGCATTGAATAAGCTGAATGAGATTAAGCGTATTATCAAGACTAAATAGCGAATATTTTATAAGATGATGCAAAAGATAAAATAACCGTGCAAAAAGTAAAATTTACCTTTTGCACGGTTTATATTTTTAAATAGTAGGTAACAACCACGCTGCCATTGAAAAATAGATAAGCACACCACAAATATCTGCAATAGATGTAATTAGCGGTGCACTTGCCGTTGCAGGGTCGAGTTTAAATTTGGTAAAGATAAAGGGAAGTAGCATGCCTATCATACTGCCGGTCATGACTATCAATACCATGGTGAGTGATGCTACCCATATAATTTCCGGAGATCGGAACCATGAAATGACAGCCACTCCTAAGGCCATGCTTAAACCCAAGAAGAAAGAAACCAAGAGTTCTTTGCCTATTAATTTATACCAGTCGGATAGCTCTACATCCCCGATGGCCAAAGAACGAATCATCAAAGTTGCAGATTGCGATCCGGCATTGCCGCCGCTATCTATCAATAAAGGTAAAAAGAATACCAAGGAGACTACTGTCGAGATAACATCTTCAAAATTAGCAATGGCAGCGCCGGAAAATACATTGACAAACACCAAAACCATCAGCCAAACAATTCTATTTTTATAGAGGTCTATAAACCTTTCTTTTAGCGGGTTTGCGATAGCTGATTGAAAAGAACCGAATTTGTGGAAGTCTTCCGTAGATTCTTCTTCCGCTACGTCCATGATATCGTCTACCGTTACTATTCCCAACAGGATGCCTTCATCGTTCACCACAGGCAGAGCCACCCTGTCGTAATCGCTAAAAGCTTTAATGGCTGTTTCTTGGTCATCCAAAACATTCAGAGCTACAAAACGATTATCCATCAAATCTGCAATCAACTTAGTGGGATGTGCCAAAATCAGTTCTTTGATGCGTATATCATCAATCAATTTCCAGTTTTCATCCACTATATAAATGACATTCAAAGTCTCCGAATCCCTACCAAATTTTCTAATATGATTAAAGGTGTCATCTATAGTATATTCAGGTTTTACCACCACATATTCCGGAGTCATCAATCGTCCGATACTATCTTCGGGATAGCCTAATAGTTGGGTAGTAATACTTCGTTCTTCAGGAGATAGCAATTGCATCAGGCGCTGTGTGACAGTGCCCGGTAGCTCCTCAAAAAAAGCCGTTCTATCGTCGGGTTCAATATCATTTAATAAGTTAGAAAGCGCTTGAACTTTATTGGCCAAACCTTCAATAATTTGTTCCTGCACATCATGCGAAAGTAGTTGGAACACCTCTTTCGCCTGCATGCGATTAAGCAGTCTAAAAAAGATAATTTCCTCCCCTTCCGAGCAGTCCTCAATCAGTTCGGCAATTTCTATAGAATCGTAAGCGTTAAGATTTTTCTTAAGGGTTGTCCAGTCCTTTTTTGCAATTAAGTCCTGGAAATCAGTTTTCATTTCAACCATGATGATGTCTCCTTACAATTTTGGCCATAAGGAAACTTGGTTCCCTTATAGCGTGATGAGTATGTTTTGCTGACTATAACACGGGCCTTCGTCCATAGCTATATATAATTTTAGAAAATTCAGGCACAAAAGTACGTAAAAATATTGGTTATACAAAAAGGTCAAGACTGCGCCGGCTTCGTACATAAAATTAGCGTTCAAAATGCTAAATCAATTATTACTAATATGGTTTACTTAGTATAGAGTTTATATAGAATAATATCACATTTTTTTGCTGATATGATACTTATCAAAATATAGATTTTGAGAGGCTGTTTTTGTTAAAAATGCTACAAAAATCAATCATTTGCTGTAATTTTGAAATAATTTCATAGAAATAACAAGAAATTTAATACATAACAAGGTGTAAAACAAAAAAAGTATTACATTTGCAACTTATAATCAATAAGGAAAAAAATCTCTATTTATCGGAACATCTGCTCTCTTGAAGACAAATTATTACTGCCTTTATCTGCCTGTCTGATTTTTCCGAAAAAAATAAAGATTTAGTGGCAACTCAATATAATTTATTGTAAATGAAGAAACATAATTTTTATGCAGGACCCTCCATACTTTCACGTGAGGTAATAGAAAAAACTGCACAGGCCGTTTTAGATTTTAATCATTCCGGACTATCTGTCTTAGAAATCTCTCATCGTTCTAAAGACTTTCAAGCTGTTGTAGATGAGGCTATTGAGCTATTTAAAGAAATATTGTCTATTCCGGAAGGCTATTCGGTACTTTTTCTTGGAAGCGGTGCCAGCATGCAGTTTTGTATGGTTCCTTACAATCTTTTGGAAAAGAAGGCTGCTTATCTAAACACAGGAACTTGGGCTAACAAAGCTATGAAAGAAGCTTTTGGTTTTGGTGAGGTTGTAGAAATTGCTTCTTCTAAAGATGCTAATTACAACTATATTCCTAAATCTTACGAGATTCCAGCTGATGCTGATTATCTGCACATTACAACAAATAATACTATTTTTGGTACTGAAATATTAACAGATATAGATTCTCCTATACCTTTGGTAGCCGATATGTCTTCTGATATTTTCTCCCGCCCAATCGATGTTTCAAAATATGCTATTATATATGGTGGTGCTCAGAAAAATTTAGCACCGGCAGGTTTGGCATTCGTTATAGTGAAAGATGAAATTTTAGGTAAGGTATCTCGCCATATTCCTTCCATGTTGGATTATAGGGTGCATATTAAAAATGGTTCCATGTTTAATACACCGCCTGTTTTGCCTATATACAGTGCTTTGGAAACCTTGCGTTGGATTAAATCTTTAGGTGGTTTAGAAGAAATGGAAAAACGCAATATTGCGAAAGCAGCACTATTATATGGTGCTATTGATAAGAGTAAATTATTTGTGGGAACGGCAGCTAAAGAAGATCGTTCACGCATGAATATATGTTTTGTTATGCGTCCTGAATATGCAAGTTTAGAAGCGGAATTTTTACAATTCGCCACTGAACGCGGTATTGTTGGCATCAAAGGACATCGCTCTGTAGGTGGGTTTAGAGCATCTACTTATAATGCATTACCCATTGAAAGTGTGCAGGTTTTGGTTGATTGTATGCAGGAATTCGAACAACTGAAAGCCTGATTTGTAGGTAACACATCCTATATTTTTATTATTTTATTTCACAAACTAATAATCTATCATTATGAAGGTTCTTATTGCAACCGAAAAACCATTTGCTCCGGTAGCAGTAAATGGTATTAAAGAGGTAATTGAGTCTGCAGGTTACGAGTTGCTACTATTAGAGCGCTATGAATCCAAGCAAGCGCTTTTGGATGCAGTGGCTAATGTACATGCCATGATTGTACGAAGTGATATCATTGATGCCGAGGTGATTGCAGCTGCTAAAGATTTGAAAATTATTGTCAGAGCAGGGGCAGGGTATGATAATATTGATTTGACTGCAGCAACTGATGCAGGAGTTTGTGTGATGAATACGCCGGGACAAAATTCCAATGCCGTAGCTGAATTGGTGTTTGGATTACTGATATATGCTGCACGTAATTTTTACAATGGTAGTTCGGGTATAGAGTTGAAAGACAAGAAAATAGGTATTCATGCTTACGGTAATGTGGGTCGCAATGTTGCCCGTATTGCCAAAGGGATAGGTATGGAGATCTATGCTTACGATGCTTTCTGTAGCGATGAATTGATTGCGGCTGATGAGGTTGTACCGCTACATTCAGAAAATGATTTGTATGAAAAATCAGATATCGTTTCTATCAATATACCATTGACTCCTGAAACGGAAAAGTCTATCAATCGTAATTTGTTGAATCTCTTGCCTAAAGGTGCTATTATTGTCAATTCAGCCCGTAAGGAAATTATCCATGAAGAGGAATTAGTACTTTTGATGGAGGAGCGGACAGATATTAAGTATATGACTGATATCAAGCCAAATAACCACCAAGAGATGCAGGATAAATTTCCGGGAAGGTATTTTTCAACTCCTAAGAAAATGGGAGCTCAGACCGCTGAAGCCAATATCAATGCGGGTATCGCGGCAGCTAATCAAATTGTTGGTTTCTTGAAGAAAGGTAATGAGCGATTCCGCGTTAATTGATTTAATACGCTTGATGAATTTCCGTATAAGTTTAATCGATAGTGACAAAAAGTTCAGAAAAGGTTTTGTTAAATCAAAAAACTAACGTATATTTGCACCCGCAATTAAGAAGTTAGTTGCTTTTTTGATTTAATGGCCCATTCGTCTATCGGTTAGGACGCCAGATTTTCATTCTGGAAAGAGGGGTTCGATTCCCCTATGGGCTACCAATTTTTAAAGATTATAAATTAATATCAGATGGCAAATCATCAATCAGCTCTTAAAAGAATACGCCAAACAGAAAAGCGTAAATTACATAATCGCTATTATGCGAGAACTACACGTAATGCCGTTCGTAAGTTGCGTGCAACTACCGATAAAGCCGTTGCAACTGAGCTTTTACCAAAGGTTAGTTCCATGTTGGATAAATTAGCTAAACGCAATGTTATTCATAAAAATAAGGCATCTAATTTAAAGTCAAAATTAGCAGTGTACGTAAATAAATTAGACTAAGAAATATATACTGTATATATAAATTAGCCCACTGTCTTTATTGATAGTGGGCTTTTATGTCTAATAGCTTATGGCTGTCTAATGCATCTGTATAAAATATCATAAGATATTTTACAACTCAATAATTAAGGATTATATTTGTATGCTCAATCAGAATTATAAATACTCATCGTGACAGAAACTTTTAAAACATTTGAAAACGAACAAATTACCCAAAAAATTGTTGAAGGAATACAAGAGAAAAAGGGTAAGCATATCGTGATTCTTAACATGAACAAACTGAAGGATCCTCCTTGCAAGTTTTTTGTGATTTGTGAAGGTGATTCTAATGTGCATGTAAAATCAATCGCATTGTCTATCAAGGATTATGTAAATGATCAATTAGATATTAAGCCAATTGCTGCCATAGGATTTGATAATAGTGAATGGATAGCCATGGATTATGGACAAATTATCGTGCATGTTTTTCAACCTGAACTACGAAAATTTTATGATATTGAACAGCTGTGGGCTGATGCCGAATTACAAAAGATAGCAGAATAATTTAAGCGATAATATGAAAGATAAAAAAGCAAAATCAGGTACGCCTAAGAAGCCGACGAACAAGAAACGTGGTTCAAAAATTTTTTGGATCTATGGCTTGATATTTTTTGCATTGATTGGATATAATTTGTTTAATGGTCGAGAAAGTATAAAAACAATTGATGAATATCCAATTTTTACAGAGTATATTAGTAAAGGATATATCGAGAGTGTTCAAGTTTTGATACAAAAAAATCAAGCTGAGGCAGTCGTTAAGGATAGTGCAGCCATATTAGAAACCGTTTTTGGTAAAAATTATAAGGAATATCAACCATATCGAAAAATTACGGTTAAAATTCCCAGCGTTGATACATTTCAAGATTTTGTTGCTGAAAAAGAATTCAAACAGGTAGCTTATAAGGATGGTAAAAATTACTTAGAGCTCTTTCTATACAGTGTTTTCCCACTTTTATTGCTAATTTTCTTCTTTATGTTTATCACTCGCCGCATGTCAGGTTCGGTTGGTGGTAGTGGTGGACCAGGTGGTATTTTCAATGTAGGGAAGTCACGTGCAAAATTATTCGATGCTGAAGATGCAGCCAATAAAACAACTTTCAAGGATGTAGCGGGTTTATCGGGTGCTAAACAAGAAGTTGAAGAGATAGTAGCCTTCCTGAAAAGTCCAGATAAATATACTAATCTTGGTGGAAAAATTCCAAAAGGAGCTTTGTTGGTGGGACCTCCAGGGACAGGTAAAACACTTTTAGCCAAGGCTGTAGCTGGTGAAGCTGATGTGCCTTTCTTTTCTATGTCGGGTTCCGATTTTGTTGAAATGTTTGTTGGGGTAGGGGCTTCCCGCGTAAGGGATCTATTCAGGCAAGCAAAAGAGAAAGCACCTTGTATTATTTTTATAGATGAGATTGATGCAGTAGGGCGTTCTCGTGGGAAAAATCCCAATATGGGCAGTAATGATGAAAGAGAGAATACTTTAAATCAGCTACTTACCGAAATGGATGGTTTCGGTTCTAATAGTGGTGTGATTATTTTAGCTGCGACGAATAGAGCGGATGTTTTGGATAAAGCTTTATTGCGTGCGGGTCGTTTTGACAGACAAATACACGTAGATTTGCCTGATATTCACGAAAGGAAACAGATATTCAATGTGCATTTGCGTCCGGTAAAAATTGATGAATCGGTTGATGTAGATTTTCTTGCTAAACAAACGCCAGGATTTTCTGGTGCTGATATCGCCAATGTTTGTAATGAAGCGGCTTTGATAGCTGCCAGAAAAAGTAAATCTTTTGTCGGTAAGCAGGATTTTTTAGATGCAGTAGATAGAATAGTTGGTGGGTTAGAGAAGAAAAATAAAATCATTACGCAATCTGAAAAGAAATCTATTGCCTATCATGAAGCTGGCCATGCCACTATCAGTTGGATGCTCGAACATGCTAATCCACTGGTTAAAGTGACTATAGTACCCCGTGGTGAAGCCTTGGGTGCTGCATGGTATTTACCGGAAGAAAGACAGTTGACTTCCAAAGAACATATATTGGATGAGATGTGTGCTACTTTAGGCGGTAGGGCTGCTGAGGAGGTTTATTTAGAACAGTTATCAACCGGTGCAATCAATGATTTAGAGCGTGTTACCAAAAGGGCTTATGCCATGGTTGCCTATTTTGGTATGAGTGAAAAACTTCCAAATTTGAGTTATTATGATTCTTCTGGATCATCTGATTATGGTTTCACTAAGCCTTATAGTGAAAAAACGGCTGAACTGATAGATAAAGAAGCTAAGAATATAGTAGCGGAACAATATGAGCGTGCTAAGAAAATTTTGAGGGAAAATGCTGAAGGACACGGTAAATTAGTTGAATTGCTACTTGAACGAGAGGTTATTTTTGCGGAAGATTTAGAAAAAGTTTTTGGAGCACGACCTTGGGCTTCTCGTCATGATGAACTTATGCAGCAAAATGGGGAAAATACTCAATCAGAAACAACCGAGAGTTAAATTATATATGTTGATAAATTGATTGTTTTTATATTGAATAACACCTAAGACAGACCATTAATTAATACCTTCAAAAAAAATCAGATGCAACAATTATTGATACGAACATTGAGCGGAATTTTGTTTGTACTTATTATAGTGGGCTCTATCCTACTTAGTCCATACGCTTTTTTGGTCGTATTTGCATTGCTTACCGTGGGTTCTCTCTTCGAATTTCACAGGTTGACCAATATGCAAGAGCATGTCGATGTCAATAAATACTTGGCAATGCTTGGAGGTGCTATATTATTTATTAGCTCTTTTTTATACGTTTTTGTGCTGCAATCTTATTTGATTTTTTTTGTTTATGCACTGTTTATCATGTTGGTGTTTTTTTCAGAATTGTTTTTACAAAAAAATAATCCCATACATAATATTGCTTATTTTTTATTTGGTCAAATTTTTATTGCCTTACCTTTCAGCATTTTAAACTTCATATTGTATATAACTAATGCGTTTAATCCTTGGCTGTTGATTGCTATGTTTGCATTGATATGGTTGTATGACTCAGGAGCTTATTTAGTTGGTGTAAGTATAGGCAAGCATAAAATGTTTCCCCGTATTTCTCCTAAAAAATCATGGGAAGGCTTTGTAGGTGGCGTTGTAGTAGCTTTGTTGTCAGGCTATTTTTGCTCTATTTTATTAAAAGAAATCAGTCTTATTTACTGGTTGCTTTTTGCTTTAATTGTAGTCATAGCCGGTACCTTTGGAGATTTCTTTGAATCCTTAATCAAAAGAAAAATTGGTATCAAAGATTCGGGAACTATAATGCCCGGACACGGTGGTCTGTTGGACAGATTTGACAGTATGTTGTTTGTCGCACCGGCTATCTATATGTATTTAAGTCTTTTATTGGCCTAATATCCCAATATTTTCAGCATCGATTTATAGCTTTGTTCTTTTGCAAATAGTTTGGTGAAGTATTCTCCATCTTCATCTTTATCTATGATAACCATTTTCGGTGCTGGTATCAAGCAATGCTGGATACCGCCATAACCACCTAAAGATTCCTGATAAGCGCCTGTATGGAAAAATCCTATATACTGTTCCCTGTCTTGCTGCATTTTGGGTAAAAATATCGCATTAGAATGGACTTCTGCATTATAAAAGTCCTCGCTATCGCAGGTTAAACCGCCTAAGTTGACACGCTCGTACTCCGACTCCCAATTATTAATAGCTAAAAACACATATCTTTGATTGATTGCCCAAGTATCAGGTAAGGTGGTCATGAATGAGGAGTCTATCATATTCCACAACTCTCTGTCATTCTGTTTCTTTTGGTTTACAATGGAATACAACATTGCACCACTTTCACCAACGGTAAAAGAACCAAATTCTGTAAAGATATCCGGTTCTGGTACTTCGTATTTTTCACAAATGGATTTGATTTGAGCTACAATTTCTTCTGCCAAATACTCATATTCATACACCATATCTAAATGGGTTTGAATTGGAAAACCACCACCTATATTTAGACTGTCTAAGTCAGGACATATTTTCTTGAGTTCGCAATAAAGATTGATGGCTTTATTAAGTTCATTCCAATAATAAGCTGTATCCTTTACACCTGTATTGATGAAGAAGTGTAACATTTTTAGTTTGACTTGCTTATTGTTGGCAATATGATTTTTATAATAAGGTATAATGTCTTTATAACGAATACCTAAGCGCGAAGTATAAAAGCTAAATTTTGGTTCTTCTTCAGATGCAATGCGAATACCTACGTTGAATTTATAGTCAAAATCTTTAAGTAATAGGTCTAATTCAAACTTATTATCTAAAATGGGTATTACATTATTAAACCCATCAGCAATCAAACTCTTTATATTTTCTACATATTGAGGTCTTTTAAATCCGTTGCAAATAATGAATATATCTTTGTTAAGTTGCTGTTCTTCATGCAAGGCTTCAATGATATTTATGTCAAAGGCAGAGGAAGTTTCCAAGTGAACTCCATATTTTAGCACTTCTTCCATTACAAATGAAAAATGCGAACTCTTACTACAATAGCAATAATGATATTCACCATCATAATCCACTTTTGCCATTGCAACATTGAACATCCTTCTGGCTCTCTGTATGTTATCTCCTATTTTAGGTAAGTATGAAATTCGCAAAGGGGTTCCGTACTGTTTAATAATATCCATTAAAGGTACATCAAACCATTCTAAGTTGTTTTCATTTAATGTAAATTCCTCATTAGGAAATTCGAATGATTGTTCAATTAAATCTATATACTTATTTTTCATTTTAATAAAAGTTTATAAATCCAACTAAGATGGATTAAGGATTAAACATATAAGTAACTAACTTAGATTTGGCTTTAGTTTGAAAAGCACGCAAAATTAATCAAATATTTCAATTGTATATATGATTTCTCAGTTTAAATGAGAATTTCTTTAATTTCTTATTACTTTTGTGGTATGCAAAAGGTAAAAGGTAAAAATTTTGCATCCAAACGCATCTTTTTACCTTTTGCATAGCATTTTAATTTTACAATACTTATTTTTGCATCGTGTTAGTGTACACTTTAATTCAACCGGCGCCTTATTTTGAAATTTATTAATTGTTTAATTATTATGAAAAAAATTATTCCTTTTACTATTTCTTTTTGTATGCTTATATTCAGTATTATAAGTATGCCTGTATATGGTCAGACTGCCGTGCAGGGTTTTGGTCATGATACAAAGATGCATAGCAGTCCTATTCAATCCACAGACTTTTTACCTAATCCGGAGGGGGTTGGTACGACTTACGCTCGTGCCGGTGCAGCTGAGCCAAATGCACCTATTTACCTTGATCCGACCTCCAATCCTTTGATGTGTGAGGGTTCATATGCGAGGGCAGTTGCTTCATCTACCACTGCTGCTACTAAACTATCACCTATAGTTGGATACGATGCTTCAACACAGTTTTATACTTCTATGAAACTGCTTTTGGGCGATGCAGATGCTAATGACACCGCTACCTCTGGTACTTGGGTGTTTACGCAAGGAAGCGGTAACATATTTTCTAATAATGGTGGCTTTTTAGGTGCTCAATCTTTCGCAGCTCTACAGTTTGTTTTTCAAGGTGATGGTACAGTAAAACTTATGTATAGGAATATTGATAAATGGTCTAATGATGGATTATTAGTGCAAAGTATTAATCAAGCTTCTGTGCATACGTTGGAAATTTTTGCCAATAATAATATTGGTGGTAAAATTCATTATACTTATGATGAAGTTGCTCATTCTATTGCGCCGGGAACCTTTGATTTGTACTTAAATGGACAGTTGATAGGTGATGATTTGGCTAAGTCGCAGTTGCCGGATGGACATATGATTGAGAGTATGACCTTTATAGGTACCAGTAGCGTAGGTAATGTAGCCAATGTATTTTTGGACGATATTTATGTTTATAACGAAATTCCTGGTCAGACAATAACACCGGTTCCAAGTATTACTATAACTGAACAAGTGATACCAAATTTCCAAGCAGAAGTAGGTGATTCCGATAATCAATCTATCACCATTGATGGAATCAATCTTACAGATGATATCGTGTTGGATATTTCGGGTGAGGATGCAGACCTATTTACACTTTCAGAATATACCATTGTGCAGGAGGAGGGGATAATTGCAGCGCATAGCCTATTGATAACCTATACTCCTACTGCTGAGGGCAAGCACACTGCATTGCTCAATATGAACAGTTCTGGAATACCCACAATTACCAAGCAGTTAAATGCTGTAGCAACCAATCCACCGGTGGTCTTGACCGTGCCGGCTATTATCATTACTGAAGTTTATGGTGGTGGAGGAAATTCAGGTGCTGCTTATTCACATGATTTTATAGAACTTTACAACACTTCTAATGAACCTGTGGATATTAGCGGTTGGAGTATTCAATATTATACGCAAGCGGGAGATGGTACATCTAAGAATTTGATTGTTATTCCTGAAGGAAAATCCATTGATCCAAACTCGTATTTCCTTATACAAGCTGCGGGAGGCGGGGAGCATGGTGATGATTTGCCAATGCCCGATTTGATTGCTGATGTGGCAATGGCTGCTGCTGGCGGTAAGGTAGTTTTATATAGCACTGATGAAGCGCAGACTATAGATAAAACACAAATTACCAGTATTACAGATAATGAATACTTTAAAGATTATGTGCCCTTTGGCAAAGAAGCTGTACCTATTTGGGGCTCTGCAATGTTGACCAATCCTTCAGCATCTCGCTCAGCAGGTAGAAAAGTTGTAGATAAGCAATTTGTGTATACGCAAAGCATAGGGAATGATTTTGAAAATCAGCAACCAAATCCACAAAATTCCAATCTTACTACTGTCACTAAAACCATGTTAAAAATTGATATTGTGGTTAAAAATAACCTGATTAGTTTCAATGCAGTAGCCGGACAATTGATAGAGCTGTACGATATTTATGGTCAGAAAGTATATACCGGAATTACGAATGAGGGTTATAATACCATTAAAACTAATGAAAAAGGAGTAGTGATTTTAAAAATCGGAGATTATATAAGTAAATTAATCCTTTAAAAACTGTTGTTGTTGTTGTGTTGAAAGGGTCATAGCAAATCAAAGGACTGTGACCCTTTTGCAAGCTGTTGATTTCTGCTACTGTAAATTTAATTGTCATACAAATCAAACTAATGTACCCTTTTACAACCCAAAGACCATGACCCCTTAGGTGTTTAGAGTTTTATGCCTATGTACTTTATGTATCTATGTTGTTTAAGAGCACTCTTCGCAAGATTCGCTACGGCACACCATATCCATAACCCCTGGTAAAACAGTGATTTCCACAGGAGAAGCATAATAACTGATAACACCATCTGCTTCAAAATACCTGCTATCTGCTGTATCTAAGTAAATACTATTACTCTGAAATGAATTGATAATCGGATGTTCCAAAAGTTTACCGTTGAAAAGTAATGGTACAGCAGTAAATATATCTTTGAACTTAATTCTTTTCACCAACATAACATCCAACAATCCATCATAGGGCAGTGCATGTGGATTTTGTTTCATACCACCTCCACTATAGCAACCATTGGCAATATTGATAGTAAAAAGAGTTTCATCGGTATTGTATTCTTTAGATTTTAGTTTTAAAGGTTTGGGCTTGAATCTCGTCACTGCCATCAAGAGTGCAATAAGGTACAAAATTGAATGGCTACCCACATAGCGTTTCAGTTTATGGGCATAGTTGACAACCTTTGCATCTAAACCAAAGCCTATTGAATTAATAAAATGATGAGCTTTGGGTTCTCCTTCTAAAGTATAGGTGATTTTTCCTATATCAATACTTTGAGTTTTATTAGATAAGAATACATCAATAGCATGTTTATAATTGGTAGTTAAATTCCAAAAACGAGCCCAATCATTACCGGTACCTCTGGGGATTTGTGCAATCTTCAAACGTTCAGAATTTGGTGCATGATCTATGGAGAAAATCCCATTCAGCACCTCGTTCATAGTACCATCACCCCCTACAACTAAAAAATTATGATAGCCCGATTTCCTGTATTTATGAGCAATTAGCGTAGCATGACCAGCAAATTCAGTAATTCTATGTTCGTACACTATACCGGCTTGATCCAATTGCTTGAAAAGATAATTCATCTGAATCCTAAAGTTTTTCTTGCCTGACTTAAGATTGATGATGACTACCCACTGCTCTTTCTCCATCATTATTTAGCTTGAGAAATCAAGAATAAATCGACTAAAGTCAGTGCTGCCATTGCTTCAACTATAGGAACAGCCCTTGGCAGTACGCAGGGGTCATGGCGACCTTTAGCTTGTAGTTCCACATTTTCACCGGCTGTATTAATAGTTTGCTGTTTTGTGAAAATAGTAGCTACTGGTTTAAATAAAACGCGAAAGTAAATATCTTCACCATTGCTGATGCCGCCTTGAATACCACCGGAATGATTGGTCAATGTGCCAATAGTTTCATCCTTTGCATAAAAAGCATCATTGGCTTCAGAGCCTTTCATAGCCACGCCATCAAAACCTTTCCCATAGTCGAATCCATGAGCAGCATTGATACTTAGCATAGCTGCTGCTAAACGACCATGTAATTTGTCAAATACAGGTTCACCCCATCCGGCAGGAACCCCTTTGGCAACACAAGTAATGATGCCTCCGGTAGAATCTCCTTCCTTTTTTAAGTTAGCGATATAGCTAATCATTTGCTCTGCGATGGCAGGTTCAGGACAACGAACTGCATTGGATTCTATCAAGTTTAAATCAACTTGATTGTAGGTTTGCGTCATAGCAATCGGTCCTACTTGCGAAGTAAAAGCTTGAATGCTTACACCTTGCTTTGCTAAAACCAATTTGGCTATTGCACCCGCTACAACACGTGCAGCCGTTTCACGCGCAGAACTACGTCCACCACCCCTATAATCCCGAATGCCATATTTCTTTTCATAAGTATAATCGGCATGCGATGGGCGGTAAACATCCTTTAATTGATCGTAATCTTGACTCCTTTGGTTGCTATTCCAAATGATAAAGGCTATGGGAGTACCGGTAGTTTTACCATCAAAAATTCCAGATAAAAACTCAACTTGATCGGCCTCCTTGCGTGGAGACGAAATAGATGATTGTCCCGGTTTCCTTCTATCAAGCTCACTTTGAATAAATTCAAAATCTAACTCTATGCCGGCAGGACAACCATCCACTATGCCACCAATGCCTTTGCCATGTGATTCACCAAAAGATGTAAAAGTAAAGAGTGTACCAAATGTATTAGACATAATATTGAAAGATGATTAATATATACTAAGCTTAATTACAGCCACAGCCACATTCGTGATCGGAACCATGATCATCACATCCACAATCATCACCACAACCACAGCCGGAATGGCCTAACAAATTATTCAAATCCTCTTCTGTAGACTCACGAACCTCAAGCACTTCACCCTTGAAATGTAAGTTTTCACCTGCCAAAGGATGATTCAAATCCACTTTCACAAAGCTGTTGTTTACATCTAAAATTTGAGCGTTGAGTCTATTCCCTTCAGAATCCATCAAAGGTACAATATTTCCGGGAAAAATCACTTGATCATCAACTTTACCATCAATTTCAAATATTGAACGATCTAAATCAATGATGTTTTCTTCAGCATAATCGCCATAAGCTTCTTCCATAGGAATGGTAAAATCAAATTTACTACCTACCTCTAAATCTTGAATGTTTTCTTCAAAAGCTTTGAGCATCATGCCTATACCAAATACAAAACGCATGGGTTGTTCCTTGGTAGCTTTTTCCATAAGCTCTAATTCTTGTCCTTCTTGCCCGTCAACGAATAATTCGTATTCCGCTGCCACAAATTTGTTAGTTGAAATTTTCATTTTCTAATTTTTAAAATATTTATTTGTTGATAATTGTTGATTATTCCCCACTATAACCTAATACCAATTGATTCTGTTCACACCATATTCACTTCTTTTGTCATATTTAAGGTCTGACAACATACTGGCATTAACTCCAATATGGAAATTGTATGATTTATAAGTTCCAAAAGGTACAATATTGGCTGACATATTCCAGCAATGTAAGTCTCTACGCACTGAAATACTACTATAAGTGATTTTTTTCACCTTGAAATCATAAGAAGCGTTGCCACTCACTTGCCATTTAGGCGTTAGAGTAACACTACCGTTTAAACTGAAATTATGTGTGAAATCCATCTTATACTCCATTTTTTCCTTATTAAACTCATTCGTATTGCCATAACGTATTGAGTAATTAAAACTTAAACTCCAAGGAATAGAAAATTCGGTATATCCGTCATCATCTGAATGTGCTTCAGCAGGTTTGGAGTTTAGATTGGCATTCAAACCATGTAGATTATCACCACCCAAATCCCCCATACCATCGTTCATCCCATCCATGCCGTCTAAACCTCCCATGCCATCCATGCCATCCAAATCACTTGAAGCATCATCGCTATTGGGACTACCTCTGCCTTTTTTCCCCTCTCTGCCAAATAATTTATTGAAAGTATTATTGTTAAAAGTATAGCTATAAGAGGTGCTGGTCCCCTGAAATCTTGGAAATTTACCATTATTCCATCTCAACTGATTCACCCTAACGGGATTCCCGGCGCTATTGAGAGCAAACATATAAGGATCGAAGCTCGTACTCAAACTCAACGAATAACTCTTGCTCAATTTTAATCGAACGCTGGAGGAAATCATAGACCACCTCATGGAGTCGGCTGCTAAATTGTAACTTCCGGAAAAACTCAGGTTATCGATTAAACTGATTTTCTTGAAAGGATTGGTTCCTGTAGTATCTTTGTCGTTGCGGATTTTCATTTCTAAATTGTTGCTTAAAGAATAATTGATATTCCCTGAGGTACCTCTGCCCGGCGAACCATAAAGTCCCGTAGAAAATTTTGAATACATTATTTCGTTGCCGTCTCTCATCTAAGAACCATAATAGCCCCACATAGGATCACCGAAATCCGGCGTGTATGAAAATCCTACACTGGGTGTGAGGACGTGGCGAATCCTATCAACTTTATCCCCAAAAAGCGAGCGTAAAGGTATATAAAATCCGTATAACTTAGAAGAGGCAGATATGCCCATATTAAAATCGTATACCCGATAAAATCCATCGGTTGTATCGTTCACGACCTTATTATTCGTATCATCCCATGATTGCTCAATAGATTTTAAATACCATCTTTCAGTATAATTGAATGAAGGTGAAATATTGATATATTTCAACATATTGAAACTTGCAGAAACAGGAATGGAATGCCTCATACCATTCCTCCAATCACGTGTAAAAGAGGATTGTAGCAACTGATTCTCTTTGGTTTGAATGCTGTTAGCAAATGCACCGGAATATGACATAGATATTTTTTCGTACCAACGTTCTTTGCCCACAGGGTTTTTTCTTTTTAAAGGATAAAATCTACTATAAGAGATATTTAAATTCGGTAAACTCATGTTGATGGTCGAGTCTTTAGTACGCTGAGTTACATTGATTCCACCCGATAAATTCAGGGAGGGCAATCTATGAAATCGTTTGGTAAAGGTAACGCTCGAACTTTTCGTGTTTTCAGAGTTAAGTTCCGGACGGTAATAAGAGTTTACGTTACTTCTATTGTATCCACTGGTAGAAAAATTGACACTGGATGAAAAAGTGAAATTTGGATTGGCTTTTTGATCCTGTGTATGTGACCACCTAAGACTCATATTGTTAGCCTTGTTATAATCGGGTAAACCTTTTTCACCGGTAACGTCTTCTCTATAACTTATATTGAAATTTCCACGATATTTGTATCTTTTTACATAATTGCTGACACCGGACAAAGCCCAAGTTCCCTTAGTATAAATGTCGCCTTTGAGTTCCAAATCCATATAATCATTGATGGCAAAGTAATATCCACCATTGGTCAGACCAAACCCACGCGTCATTTCATCTGTATAACTTGGCATAATAATACCCGATGAATAGGTGTCTGTAAAGGGAAAAAATCCGAAAGGCAATGCTACAGGCAGGGGTACATCAGCAACGACCAAATGTGCCGGACCTGTTACAATATAACTTCCGGGCTTAATTTTTCCTTTCGAAATACTTAGGTAAAAATGTGGATGTTCGTGATTATCACAAGTGGTATACATGCCATCCTTGATGCTAAAAACATTGTCCGGCGACTTTTTAGTCTGCTCGCTGATGATATATCCTTCACCTTCTTGCGTTACAACATGCCGAATATAGCCCTTTTTAGTTTTTAAATTATACCGCAGTTCCTTGGAATTATAGGAATCCTCTCCTTCACTAAACACCGGTTCGCCCATCATTTCTCCATCTTCGACCTCTGTACCAGTAGCATAAATAAGACTACTATCAATTTTCACCCTAACGAAATCAGCTTCCAATTTAATAGCTTGATAATTAATCTCGGAAGATCCATGTAAGAAAGCAGTACCATTTGCCGTCAAAATGATAGAATCATTAGCCCTATAGGTAATAATATCATCTATTTCATCTGAAGGTTCACCTGATTTTTGGGGTTTTTTCTGAGGAGTTTGTTGATTTGCATCAGATGCGATCGTAGGACCACTATCAGCAGTACGCATTCTTGTTTGAGCTTGTGCCATAAACACAAACGATAACAGACCCAAGATGGTCAGTGTCGTTTTAATATGATTCAAAAATAATATACTTTTTATTCTCATGCGGCACTTAACAAGATGCAAAATGATAAGATGCAAAATTAACTAAAATAATACTGTGTTCTTAGTAAATAAGCATTTTTTATTTTAATTTGAAAAAATACCGTGTATTATAAGGTTAGCAAAAGATAAAATTGTACTTTTGCATAGCTCATAATATTCGATTTTTCTAATTTTAGATATGAAACATCTTGGTCTAAATCGCTTTTACATATTAATTCTGCTATTTGTCTTCTCTGTTTCACCTCTTGTTGCTGATATACAACCCAAAGAGTTTGTGGTAGTTATTGATCCTGGTCATGGAGGAAAAGACCCTGGTGCTGTTGGCCGTTTTTCGAAAGAAAAGGATATAGTACTTTCCGTTTCGAAAATGTTAGGTGATATGATAACAAGTAATATGAAGGATGTAAAGGTAATTTATACCCGAAAAACCGATGTTTTTATCCCTTTAGAACAGCGTGCCTCTATTGCTAATGGTAATAGTGCGAATTTATTTATTTCTATACACGTGAATGCGGCCAAGAATAAAGCTGCGTTTGGTGCCGAGACTTTTACCTTGGGTCTGGCTAAATCACAAGCAAACTTGGATGTAGCCATGGCAGAAAACTCCGTTATCCTTTTGGAAGATGATTATGAAACTAAATATTCAGGCTTCGATCCGAACTCCATAGAATCTTATATTATGTTCGAGTTTATGATGGATTCCTATTTGGATAACAGTCTTAATTTTGCAACCTTAGTGCAACAACAGTTTGTAGATAGGGCAAAGCGACATGATAGGGGAGTGCGTCAGGCAGGATTTTGGGTGCTGCATCGTTCAGCTTGCCCAAGTGTTTTGGTTGAGTTAGGTTTTATTTCTAATAATGCTGAGGAGCAATATCTCAATAGTGCAGTTGGACAAAGACAATTAGTTGAATCTATCTATACGGCATTTGTAAATTATAAATCGAATCATGATGATAAATTAGGCTATGTAAAACATGATAATGCGAATGAATCGGGCAATACAGCGGTGAAACAACCCAAAGTTGAAGAAAAAACCGAAATTCAAAGTCATAATAATTCGGAACCATCTATTGAAAAAACGGAATCGGAGATAGCTACTGCTACATCAAAACCGATTTATAAATTACAGATTATTGCTTCTAAAACTCAATTGAGTCATGCTCACGAAACATTCAAGGGAGTGCAAGGTTTAGAATGGTATCAAGAAGGCGGTTTTTATAAATATACGATTGGAAATGATACCGATTATAATAAGATTAATCAATTAAGACTATCTTTGAAATCTAAATTTCCTGATGCATTTATCATAGCTTTTTACAATGATGTAAAAATTCCAGTGTCGCAAGCCAGGAAATTGAGTAATTAAATATTTGTCAGTTTAAAAATTGATGTAAATCACGCATTTACATAAGCAGTTTAAATTTTAAGTCATATGAGTAAATTCAAACTATCAAAAGAAATTAAGGTAGGTATATTAGCTATCATATCCATTTTCATTGTTTATTTCGGATTAAATTTCCTAAAAGGAGTGGATGTTTTCAAACCTGTGCACTATTTTTATGGTCAGTTCACGGAATTAGACGGTTTGGTACCTTCTTCCCCGGTCTATATAAAAGGCTATAAAGTGGGTCAAGTTGAATCCATAGATTTTGATTTTTTACAAGATAAAGCCTTTACAATTAAAATTTCAATAGATAAAAAAGTTGCTCTTCCCGTCCATTCAACCATAGTTTTGTTTGATGATGGGCTTTTAGGCGGCAAGGCCATACAATTATTATTGGCTTCCGAAAATAATACAACTGCATTTTGTCAATCAGGTGACACCCTCAATTCCGAAATTCAGTTGGGCTTAATGGATCAATTAGCTGCTGGTTTATTGCCTAAAATTCAAAATATAACCGAGCAAACCGATTCTTTGCTTTATTCTCTTCGAGCTGTTCTTTCCAATGAGGCTATCGCCAATAGTCTACAAGCCATAGAAAAGACCACAATTGAGCTTTCCGAAAGCTCTACCTCATTAAAGCATATCTTGCAAACCGATATACAAAATATGATTCAAGATGTCAATGTGATTACGGAAGATTTTGCAGTTATTAGTAATAACCTAAAACAGGTTGATTTTGCTTCTACCATAAGTGAAGTGGATGCTACCGTTAAAGACTTGAAAGGAATAAGTAGTAAAATCAATGATGGAGAGGGCAGTTTGGGTTTATTGCTCACTGACAAAAATTTGTATGACAACTTATTGAATGTATCTAATAGTGCTGATGCTTTATTGATAGACTTACGTGAACAACCCAAAAGATATGTTAATTTCTCTTTATTTGGCTCTAAAAATAAATAACCATTATTTAAATTAGTTCTAAATAATAACTAAGTTTGACTTTTCATCAAATTACAATTTTAAGAGCTACTAATGCCCAATAAATCAATGCTTATTTATCAGATGGGTATGCAAAAGGTAAAAACAGTGTCATTTTGTTAATTTGCTTATAGTCAGTTGGTTTAGTAGTTATATGTTAGTAAGTTATTGGTTCTCAATTAGATGATGTAAAGCGTTGATATTAAAGGGTATGTAAAAGGTAAAAAAATCCTATTTTTATGGCTATTTTGGTAATCAAAAAATCTTTCGGAAATTTGTATCATGCTATTCAGCTAAGAAAAAACACACGCATTCCTTGCTAATGGTTTTATTCTCATTTTATAGTTAAATATTTTAATATTGCTTGTAATCAATTTGTATTAAATTATGATGTCTACTCATCCTGAAAAATTATGGAATCAATGCCTTGAAATTATCAAAGATAATATTTCAGAGACTTCATATAATACATGGTTTGTACCCATTGTCCCTCAGCAATATGAAGATGGTATTTTCATTTTACAAGTTCCGAGTCATTTCTTTGTTGAATATATAGAAGAGAAATATATAGATTTATTGCGTAAGACGCTTTATCGGGTCATAGGTGATGGAACGCGCTTGGAATATAGGGTTTTGATAGATCAAGCTTCAGGGATAGGTACCAGAACACCCAGTGATAACGGTAGGGTAGAGGGAAAAGATTTTGCTCCCAAATCACACAATTATAATAATTATAAAAGTCCATACCACAGACCACAATTACCGGAGATTGATCCACAGCTCAATAGTGCTTACAATTTCAATAATTTGATGGAAGGTAAAGGCAATAGATTAGCGCGTACCGCAGGAATCAGCATTGCTAATGAACCGGGTAAGACTGTCTTTAATCCTTTGTTTGTGTATGGTCCGTCAGGCGTTGGAAAAACACACTTAGCACATGCTATTGGTGTGATGACCAAACAATTACATCCGGATAAACGTGTGCTGTATGTTCCTGCTAATACTTTCCAAATTCAGTATACAGATGCAGTTAGGAAAAACTCCGTTAATGATTTTCTTAATTTCTATCAAACCATTGATGTGTTGATAGTTGATGATATACAGGAGTTTGCAGGAAAGACAGGTACACAAAATACTTTTTTCCATTTGTTTAATCATTTGCATCAAACAGGCAAGCAGTTGGTGTTGACATCCGACCGTTCGCCTTTGGTGTTGGTAGGCTTAGAGCAAAGGTTGTTAACTCGCTTCAAATGGGGCTTGTCTGCCGAAATTGAGAAACCCGATTTTGAATTAAGAAGAGCTATTCTTAAGAATAAAATATATAGAGACGGCTTAGAAATATCTGATGAGGTAGTTGATTATATTGCTAATCATGTTACTGAAAATGTCAGAGACCTTGAAGGAACGCTGATTTCCCTTTTGGCTCATTCTACTTTAGATAATAGCAGTATTGATTTAGCGCTTACCCAAAAAATTCTAAGTAAGTTAGTTCAAATTAAACCGGCTTTCAATACGGTTGAGAAAATTAGGGATACGGTATGTGAATATTTCTCCCTAACCGTGGATGCTATTTCAACAAAAAGTAGGAAAAGAGAGGTTGTGCAGGCGAGACAAATTGCTATGTACTTATCTAAACAAATGACTAAGAACTCATTAGCATCGATAGGTAATCTTATTGGACAGCGTGATCATGCTACTGTTTTACACGCTTGTAAAATTGTAAGTGATTTGATGGAGTTTGATAAAAACTTTAGAGCAAGCGTCGAAGAGATTGAGGAAATGCTTAAACAATAATGTATTGCTATTCCATATGCAATGCAAGAGGGAAATCAATCAAAAGGTTTTCCTCTTTTTATTTTTAAATGAAACAAAGATTTTATTCATCCATGATTGATGTGCAATTGATAAAAAAATATTACTTTTACAGAAATTTATAATTGAAATTCCATGATATACAAATTTACTATCTTATCCGATGAAGTTGAAGATTTTGTACGCGTTATTTCTATAGATGCAGAAGCAAGTTTTTTAGATTTTCACCACGCTATTTTAGATTCTTGTCAGTATACCAAAGATATGTTGACTACTTTCTTTATTTGCTCCGACGACTGGGAAAAAGAACAGGAAGTGACTTTAATAGAGATGGATACCGGCTCTGAATATGATGATTTAGTGATGGAAGATACCAAATTAGAAGATTTGATTAATGATGAAAAACAAAAATTGATGTACGTTTTTGATTTGTTATCTGAAAGAACATTCTTCATGGAAGTGACTGAAATAATTCCGGGTGTAAGCAGTTCCCATGCAGAATGTATTCTCTCAAGAGGTCATGCTCCAGCACAAATTCTATTAGAAGATGATGTTATTATAACGCCGGATATTAATGTAGATGCCAGTTTTTATGGAGATACGGCATTCGATGAAAATGAGTTGGACGATGTAGATTTTGATGATGCGGAACCGGAGCCGGATGAGCTGAATTTCGACGATAACAGTTTTTTTGATGATAGTATCTGATATTCCTCAAATAAAAAATCAATTACCTAACTTAGTTGTTTTGATGGGACCTACAGGTGTAGGTAAAACTTCTATTAGCTTTCAATTAGCCCAATTCCTCGAAGCACCTATCGTTTCATCTGACTCGCGACAGATATACAGGGAACTACAAATTGGTACTGCTGCTCCAACTGCTCACGAACTATCCTTGGTTCAGCATTATTTTATTGGAACTCATTCTATTTTTGATACTTATAGCGCAGGTCAATACGAAGAGGATGCTCTTTTATTACTCGATAATTTATTTCAAAAACATCCAGCAGCGCTATTAGTAGGAGGATCTATGATGTATATAGATGCTGTATGTGAAGGATTTGATGATATCCCTTCCGTTGATGATGCGACAAGGAAATTTTGGGTTGCGCAATATGCAAAACATGGTTTATCTTATATACAAGATGAACTAAAGCGATTAGACCCTGCTTATGCACAAATTGTAGATATGCAAAATCACAAAAGGATATTGCATGCTTTGGAAATTTGTAGCATGACAGGTAAAACTTTTTCGTCTTTTAGAACTGGCAAAAAAAGAAATAGGGATTTTAATATACTTAAAATTGGATTGAATAGACCACGTCCGGAACTATATGAACGTATTAATCAGCGTGTTGACAAGATGATGGAAGATGGTTTATTGGAAGAAGCCACACAGTATTATCCTTATAAGCACTTGAATGCGTTGAACACAGTTGGCTATAAAGAGTTATATGAATATATGGATGGTCAATGCAGTTTAGAAGAGGCCATAGAAAAATTAAAAAGAGATACACGCAGGTATGCAAAACGTCAATTAACATGGTTTAATAAAGATCCGGACATCCATTGGTTTCATCCTGATAATGTGGATGATATCATAGGTTTTGTGAAAATGCGTATAGGCAAAAGGTAAAAATGAGTACAGCAAGATTAACAATATTAGGAGCAGGTTCGGCCTTGCCAACACGCTATAATTTTCCAAGCTCACAATTATTGGAATTGCGAGAAAAACAATATTTGATAGATTGTGGAGAAGGAACACAAATTAGCATGCGACAAATGGGCTTAAAAACCAAAAGGCTGAATCGTATTTTTATTTCGCATTTGCATGGCGATCATTGCTTTGGTTTAGTAGGCTTGATTTCATCATTTGCCCTATTGAATAGAACCGCTGATTTATACATACATGGTCCTAAAGGCATAACTGAATTATATGCCAGTCAAATGGAATTCTTCTGCAATCAAATACCTTATACTGTGCACTTTGTAGAACATGATACCACTCAATTTCAAAAAATTCATGAAGATCGCTCTATTGAAATTTATACCATTCCTCTAAAACATAGGGTGCCGGCTTGTGGTTTTTTGTTTAAAGAAAAAGCGAAAGACAGGCATATAAAACGTGAAATGATAGATTACCATAAGGTGCCTTTTTCACAGATTAATTTGATAAAACAAGGTGCGGATTTTATCAATGAAGAGGGGAAACTGATAGAGAATAAATTGCTGACAACTGAACCGGCAAAGACCATCAGTTATGCCTATTGTTCGGATACCATCTATACCGAAACGATTATTCCTTGGATAACAGGAGTAGATTTATTATACCATGAAGCAACATTTGCTGATTCAGAAGCTGCAAGAGCCAAAACGACTATGCACAGTACTGCCAAGCAAGCGGCTTCAATTGCTCAACAAGCGAATGTTAAGCAGTTAGTTATAGGACATTTATCTTCTCGTTACAGTAGCAATCAAAATATAGTTTTGCAGGAAGCAAAATCTGTATTTGAAAACACTATCTTAGCGGAAGACAAGATGGTTATTGAGTTTTAAAGATATTTTGAAGACCTTTTTGAAGGTAAACTATTCTTCATTCAATACTTCAATTGCTTTTATTACAGTTAAATCATCCTTGAATAATATAGGATAGAAACCCGCATCATTAAGTATATTCCTTGAAATATAGGCTGTTATATGCCTTTTTATGAAATTACTTGACAACTTGATTTCTGACTGTACAGGCTTCACACCTTTCTCGGAAGCATAGCTAATAAATTCATTGAGTAAAGCTTGCGTGTTGAGGTATTCCTCCAATGATTTCCACTCTTTATAGGTACTTAATTTCGCTCTATGTTTATCAGTATATGCAAATGCAAATTGATACATCAAAGCGCTATTAATCACTTTCGTAAGATAAGGTGAATATTCAGAGGTATCGCGGGGCATAAAAATATCCGGCATAATACCGCCACCACCATAAACGGTACGTCCTTTTAAAGTTGTAAACACCAAACTATCAGCTAAGTGGATGCTGTCTTGCGAATAAAATTCTCCATGTAAAAAACGATTGATTATATCCATATTATAATCTTCGTCATCACCACCGGTTTCATAAGGTTTTTGTATGCTCCTGCCGGAAGGAGTATAGTATTTCGCAACGGTCAGACGAATAGCAGAACCATCGGATAAATCCTTTTGTTGCTGCACCAAACCCTTACCAAACGACCTTCTGCCAATAATAGTTCCCCTATCATTATCTTGAATAGCTCCGGCAAAAATTTCGCTTGCAGAAGCTGAAAACTCATCTATTAGTACGGCTATGGGATTGTGAATGCAGCTGCCTGTTCCATCGGATTGCGCATCAAAACGTGGGTATGAACGGCCTTCGGTGTAGACTATCAACTGATTAGCAGGCAAAAATTCATTGATCATAGCAATGGCTCTGTCGAGATAACCACCGGTATTTTCTCTTAAATCGATGATGAATTTAGAAGCACCTTCCCTTTTTAATTTGGCTATGGCTACTAAAAACTCTGAATAGGTCGTTTCACCGAATTTATTTAGTTTTATTAATCCTATGGTTGGACTAACCATATAACTGATATCTACTGAACTAACGGGGATTTGTCCACGTGTTACCGTATATTCCAAAGTTTCTGCTGTACCATAACGCTTTACACCCAATTTTACTTGCGTGTTTTTAGGTCCGCGCAATGTGCGCATTACCTTTTCATTGTTGATAGTTTTACCAACAAACAATGAATCATCAACGCTTATGATGCGGTCGCCTGCCAATAAACCGACTTTTTCGGAAGGACCGCCACTGATAACAGAAACAACAGTAATCGTGTCACTTTGAATATTAAATTGAATGCCTACACCAGAAAAACTACCTTCCAATTCGTTTTGAACGATTTCTAAATCTTCTGCAGGAATATATACAGAATGCGGGTCTAATTTTGCCATCAAGTCAATAGCCAATTCTTCCGTGATATCCTTCATATTTAAGCTATCAACATATTCATGACTGATAAATTGCATCATTTCGGTAATTTTATTTTCTCTTTTCAATATATTATTGAATAGCGAAGTGATGGTTTCGTCAGATTTACTATTGGCCTTATTAGTAATGAGGTTGCCTAATAAAAAGCCACCCACTACGGCAATAAAAATAGCTAAAACTAACCAGAAGTTTCTTGTTTTCATCCTTTAGAGTTTATAAATTTATGCATCAATTAGTAATAATTCTACGGATATACCGGCCCTTTCGAGCAATTCAACACCATCCATTATCCGGTATTCTTCTCCGTAAACCACCCTTTTGATACCTGATTGAATAATCAATTTTGCACATTCTACACAGGGAGAAGCAGTTACATACAGTGTAGCACCTTCACTGCTGTTATGCGAGCGTGCTACTTTCGTGATGGCGTTGGCTTCCGCATGTAAAACATAGGGTTTGGATACATTGTTTTCATCTTCACATTTATTTTCGAAACCGGAAGGCGTTCCGTTATATCCATCGGAAATTATCATTTTGTCTTTGACTAATAAAGCCCCTACTTTTCGCCTTTCGCAATAGGAGTTTTCTGCCCATATACGTGCCATCCGCATATAGCGCTGATCTAAGAGTTTTTGTTTGTTGTCCATATTAATTTTTGTTTTTAGAAACAAATTATAATTTTAATTCTTACTTTGTTTTTCTTATTTGAATTGAATGGATTCACGTATAAAATAAGCGTTCAATCAGCTAAATTCTTCTTTTTATGGCTCATTGCTCATTATCAATCTTCAATAATTCCTTCCCTAATTCCCCCAAATTCACTCCTGAAAAATTGCCGGAAGTCATAAGCAATAATGCTGTATTTACATAATGATGACTATGCAATTTAGCTACTAAAGCATCTGAATCTGTAAAGACTTCCACATTATTACCACCAAAAGCTTGTTTTACGTACGCTGGGTCAATAGGCTCTAATCGCTTATGAGCTATTACCTTAGGGTTAAAATATATATAAGCAATATCGGCCTCAGCCATGGTACCGGCATATTCAGATAGAAAAGCTTGCGTTAGACTGCTATAGGTGTGCAATTCCATGCAAGCAATTAATTGTTTGTTAGGATACTGTTTCCTGACTGCATGCAGACTTGCTTGCAGCTTTGACGGTGCATGTGCAAAATCCTTATAAGCCACAGAAGTAGCTGTTTCCGCAATTTTTTGCAAACGATTGGATGCCCCTTCAAAAGTAGCAATCGCTTGATAAAACTGCTCAGATGAAACACCAACTTGCTCACAGGCTAATTGTGCCGCACGCAAATTTTGCAAATTATGTTCTCCAAAGGTTTTGATAGCTACTGCTCCTGTATTCGTTTTTAGGTAACTAATTCCTTCCCGAATCTCGTAAGCAGGGGTATTATAAGGCAATGCAACAATATCATTCCTAAGCGTTTTTGCGATTAATTGCAGTTGTTTATCGCCATCAAAATATATTAATTTACCGGCAGGTTCAATGATGTCAATAAACTTCCTAAATTGTTCTACATATATTTCGAAAGTAGGAAACACATTGATATGATCCCAAGCTATTCCCGTAAGGATAGCTATATGTGGCTTTAATAAATGAAATTTCGGACGCAAATCAATAGGGGAAGTCAAGTATTCATCGCCTTCAAAAACTGCGATTTTAGTGTCAGTGGAAAGTTTGACCATATTATCAAAACCCTCTATTTGAGCACCTACCATATAATCTGCATCTATATACAATTGCTTGAATACATGTAAAATCATAGCTGTAGTGGAGGTTTTACCATGACTACCACCCACGACTATACGCGTTTTATGCTTAGTTTGTTCATACAGATATTCTGGAAAGGAATAGATTTTCAGACCTATTTCCTTAGCCTTTAAAAGTTCAGGATTATCCGCTTTAGCGTGCATACCAAGAATAACGGCATCCAAACTTTGATCTATTTTTTCGGGAAACCAACCTATTTTTTCAGGTAATAAACCATGTGCTTTCAGTCGACTATAAGACGGATCAAAGATCTCATCATCAGAGCCGGTAACCTTATATGACGATTTTTTGCTGATAGCGATGGCTAAATTATGCATGGCTGCTCCGCCTATGGCTATAAAATGGACGTGATGCATAGAGTTGGTTGGGATATAGTTTTTACTTAATTTTGTCGCTTAATTAATAAGTAAGCAAAAGTACTAAAAAAATGACAATTATGGATATATATACAATAGAAGCCGGATATTTTAATGCAGATGGAGGTGCTTGTTTTGGGGTAGTTCCCAAAAGAGTGTGGTCAAAACGCTACCCTGCTGATGCGGATAATTTTTGCAAATTGACCATGCGTTGCATGTTGGTGAAAACTAAGGACAAGAATATCTTGATAGATACGGGGGCAGGACATAAGCAAAAAGATTATTTCAAATTTTATGGTATCAAGGATGTACTTGATTTTCATGAAGTTCTACCGCATTATGGTCTGACAGCCGAAGATATTACGGATGTAGTTTTATCGCATTTGCATTTTGATCATTGCGGGGATTGTACACGCTATGATGCTGATAAAAATTTGGTATTGACCTTTCCGAATGCCCAATATTGGGTAGGTAAAACGCAGTGGGAAAACTTTCTCAATCCCAATATTAGGGAAGCAGATTCGTATTTTCCGGAGAATATGATGCCTGTGCACGAAGCCGGTCGTTTAAAATTGGTTACAGATGAAACTGATCTTTGTGAGGGAGTAACTTTGAAATTGTTTGATGGTCATACTCCCGGTCAAATAGTTGCATTCGTCAATAATGGTAAGCGAACTTTTGTTTTTGCCGGTGATGTCATTCCGGCTGCGGCAAATGTACCATTAGCCTGGGTTTCAGCATATGACACCTATCCTGTTGTCTCCATGGAAGCCAAAAAGATCTTAATGGATGAAACTATTTCGGAAAATCAAGTGTTAGTTATGGTGCATGATGCCTATACGGAGTGCTGTACCGTTACCGAAAACAGAGGCAAGTACAAAGTTTTGGAAACGGGGAAATTAAGCGACTTCAGATAGTGCTTTAAAGTTTAGTTTGTTGTATAAAAAGAGCTTATTAGTTTTAATTTATAAAACTTTTACCTCTGTGTTTTAGTGCATATAGTACTATAATTTAAACCGCCTTATTATGTTAAAAAATACGTTTTGTCCGATATCTGACAAGCAGATTGACGAACATTTATCTCGTTTGATAGCTGCCTTTGTCGTTGTACTTTTAATAGTATATGTGTTTAGCTCCAATATTTTTGTGATGCTTTTTTTGGTGTATGATTTCTTAATGAGAAGTATTCAAAGACCAAAGTTCAGTCTATTGGCCATTTTGTCCAAGCAATTACTTCAGAAAACCAAGCCACATCTCATCAATGCCGGCCCAAAAATTTTCTCTGCAAGAATTGGTTTTGTATTTACTTTTTTAATTAGCGTATCACACTTGTTTTCTATGGAAGTTCTGGCCTATGTTTTTACCGCCATCATTGGCATTTGCGCCCTATTAGAAGCTTCTATAGGATTTTGTGTAGGCTGCAAATTATATCCATTTGTATATAAATTGGTACATCGAGGTCCATCCTCTCAATTTACAGAAATTTACTTGAAGGATGGGCATGTAGAGGAGGAGTGAGTGGAATTTGGTGGTTTGGTGGCACTAATATTCTAAACTTACTTCCGCCCCATCCCCCTTACCACCCCAATAACCCTATCCAAATCTGCATCACTTAGTCCGTTTCCGGAAGGCAAGCAGATGCCTTGTGAGAATAAAGATTCGGAAATACCATTGCCGTAAAATGGGCTTTTAGCATACACAGGCTGTAAGTGCATGGGCTTCCATAATGGGCGGGTTTCTATGTTTTGAATGTCCATGGCTTTACATAAGTCTTCTTTGGTATAACCGGCAATTGCACTGTCGATTAGCATGCAAGTCAACCATGAATTGGATACAGCGTCTGCCGAAGATGCTGTGAATACAGTGATGCCGGGACAATCATTTAAATGCTTTTGGTAATAGGCATGAATGGCTTGTCGACGGGCAATAAATTTATCCAACATTTGCATTTGTCCGCGACCAATACCCGCACAAACATTGCTCATTCTATAATTATAACCTATTTCCGAATGTTGATAATGGGGAGCATCATCCCGAGCTTGGGTTGCAAAAAACTTGGTTTTTTGGGCTATCTCTTTGGTGGGACAAACCAATGCACCACCACCGGAAGTGGTTATAATTTTATTACCATTAAAAGATAGATTTGCAAAATCACCAAAAGTACCGCATTTATCACCCTTATACACAGAACCTAATGCTTCTGCTGCATCTTCAATAGTTGGGATGTCATAGCGTTTGGCAATTGTTATAATTTCATCAATTTTTGCTGGCAGACCATATAAATGCACAAAAATAATGGCCTTAGGTTTCTTGCCTGTCTGCTTTATCCTGTCTTGAATAGCTTCTTCCAATAATACAGGATCCATATTCCAAGTGTCGGGTTCACTATCTATAAATACGGGCTTAGCACCTAAGTAGGTAATGGGATTTGCGGAAGCAACAAAGGTAAAAGATTGACAAATTACTTCATCATCACGACCGACACCTAATTGCAATAAAGCTAAATGTATTGCTGCGGTACCGGATGATAATGCTACTACCTCTTTATTCTTTCCTAAATAGTCGGAGAGGGTATTTTCAAAATGATCTACGTTTGGTCCTAAAGGCGCCACCCATTCAGTATCAAATGCTTCTTGTACATATTTTAATTCATTTCCACCCATGGTGGCGAGTGAAAGGTGAATCCTTCTATTCATATTCTATAGGAATGTTGAAAACAGTTGCAAAGATAATTTTTAAATCATTAATAAACGATCTTTGTCTGTAATAATTTAAATTTAATTTGATTTTATCCGGGAAAATCACCTCATCATTATACTGTTGGGGGTTTTCAACTTGGGATAATAATTTTTCTTCATTCCTATATTTTAGAGTGGCAGGGCCTGTGATACCCGGTCGTAATTGCAAAATTAAAGCATCTTCTCCTTCTAGTAAATCGGCATAACCCGGTACATCTGGTCTGGGGCCAACAAAACTCATATCGCCTTTTAAAACATTCCAAAGCTCGGGAAGTTCGTCTAATTTATATCTTCTTAAGATGGCTCCAAGCGGTGTTATGCGGGTATCTCCTTTTACGGAGATAGAACCTCCTTCGTGTGCTGCAACCATGGTCCTAAATTTATACATGGTAAATAAACGACCGAATTGCCCTACTCTTTCTTGTTTGAAAATTACTTTTTCATCCGGCATCTTTATTTTTATCAATATCGCAATGATCAGTAGTAGTGGAAAAAAAACAATTAAAGCTACAAATGCCGCAATTTTATCGAAAATGTATTTTAAAAACATGTAAAAGCTTAATTTACAAATTAATATTCATGGTTTTATCTGCTGATATTAACCATTAATGGTTTGTTGAAAAGTCCGTACAGCCAACCTGTAAGGAATCCTATGCCGTAGCTGATATGCATAGTGAAAAATACTATGGGCAATAAAATAAGATGAACAAATTTTCTAGCTTTGATGGCTATCGCTATTGCAGAAGCAAAAGATAGACATACATATAAGCCTAATATTAGCAGATAAAAAGGCATCAATGCCGGTATAAAGGCAGCCAGGAGTAGTCCGCCCAATAAGTATAAAACGAAGAATAGCGGAACGAACTGTCTGATAGCTGCCGGACGTTTTAACTTACGATTCATCAACGGATTGTAAAGTCCATATTGATAATACATTTTAAACAAATGTTTCAAGTCTTTTCGAGCAACATATTCAACTACTATATCAGCAATTAGATATATTTTTTTACCGGACTGTATGATTTTGGAGTTAAAATGAAAATCTTGATTGCGAACTAATTCTTCATCGAAATAACCAAGTTCATCAAATATTTCTCTTTTGAAACAACCGAAAGGAACAGTGTCAACTGCATGTATACCTTTTCTTAGTAATCTATAACTTGCATTTCCGACACCGAATGGATGACTAACAGCCATTGCAATTGCTTCACTGATAGTCTTTTTACTACCGGGCAATATATGCAAACCTCCCCCTACATTACCTGCATCTAACTCGATTAGTTTAGAACCTAGTTTAGATACGTAATCTGTAGGATATTTGGAATGTGCATCAACACGCATGATAATCTCACCCTGAGCAGCACGAATACCTAGGTTCAATGCATGTGGCACAATTTTACGCGGATTGTCTATCAATTTTATTTGAGGATATTGTTCAATATTATCTTTAATAATCTCACGAGTTCCATCATTACTCATCCCATCTACCAAAATAATTTCCATTTTATCTTTTGGATAATCTTGGCTCAATAACGTATCTATACAGGACTGTATAAAACTCTTTTCATTACGTATAGGGCAGATTATAGAAACAAATTTTCTCATGAATTTATATTGCTTATTTTATGTTATAGTGTTGTAATACTTGCTGAATTTGTCTGTCGTTGGCGCTGTGATAAACATTCTCATGCATTAATGAAGATTCGGTATTGAAGTATTCATAAAACCAATCAGTGGGCAAATGTTCTTTTGAAATTGCTAAACTGTATTTTGTATCATTCATTCTTGCCATAATCCAAAACCAAACATCATCGGCTGTAGGTGCAAGTTTTTGAAATAATGCTTTATTACTTACATCTTTATGAAGACTGTTTGGTGGATACAGAACCCCTCCAACGCCGGTTGGAAAAAGCTCTTTATATTGGGTGTTACTGACATTCTTAGACCATTGATTATACGAAAGCAAGTTTCCTTGCTCATCTCGAATAGGTTGGTGTGCGACTGCTGTATGAATGTTTTTCGGATTTTTCAGGTAACTATCATATAAATCTTTTAATAAATTCGAACGATAGTATATGTCATCATCTACGGTAACGATAATTG